>NZ_JBHVYK010000031.1:0-27451 GCF_042880855.1 Streptomyces sp. NPDC058291 | reverse complement strand
CTGTCGCGGGGCCGACCCGGGACACCCGTCGCGGGGCCGACCCGGGGCGGGCGGACACCGGCCGGGCGGCCGCCCCGCAGGAGACCGCGTCCCGTCGCTTCCGCGGCAAGGGGCCTCGCCCGCACGGGACTCGACGTGCGGGCGGGTCGGATCGCCGGTCGGAGCCCCGGTTCAGCTGGAGTCGCGGTGGACGACCGTGGCCCCGAACGGCTCGTGCGACTCGGGGGCGGCCGCGGGGTTGCGGACGGCCCGGTCGACCAGCGAGGCGAGGTCACGCCCCGAGGGCAGCGCGATCCGCACGGTGCTGAGCCGGGGACTCAGCAGCCGCCCCAGCACCAGGTCGTCGGCGCCGACGACCGCGACGTCCTCGGGGACGCGCAGACCCGTCTCCTGCAGGGCGCGCATCAGCAGCATGGCGTACTCGTCGTTGTAGGCGAACACGGCGTCGAGGCCGAGAGCGGGCCAGCGGGCGGCGAGGGCGGCCGCCGACTCCTCGCTGTAGGCGAGGGACAGCTCGGTCACCGTGGCCTCCGTGCCGACCAGGGCCTCGCGCGCGCCCTGCAGCCGGGGCGCGGAGAACACCTCCATGCCCCGCTCCTCGGGGACGACCACCCCGATCCGGCGACGGCCGCGCGCGTGCAGGTGCGCGGCGGCGCCTCGGCCGACGTCGGCATGGTCCAGGCGCAGCGCGTGGGCGCCCTCGACCGGCGCGGGGCTGAGGGTCACCACGGCGCGCGCGCCGGAGCGCTTGAGGACGGCGACCCCCTCCGGTCCGATGCCGGGGGTGGGCACCAGCACGGCGACCGGCCGCAGTTCGGCCCACGCCCGCGCGGCTTCGTCGCCGCGCAGCCCGGTGGCGCCGTACTGCACGACGGTGTAGTCGAGGCGGGTGAGCGCCCCCTGGAAGTCGTGCACGAACCGGCTGTAGAGCGGGCCGGCCGGGACGGGCAGGGTCGGCATCAGGACCACACGACTGTGTCCGGCGCGCAGGGTGCGGGCGGCCGCGTGCGGCACGTACCCGAGCTCCTCGGCCGCCTGACGGACCCGACGGCGGGTGGGCTCGCTGATGCGTACGGCGCCGGTGTTGTTGAGGACGTAGGAGACGGTCGCGCGCGAGACGCCGGCCAGGCGGGCCACGTCGGCGCTCGTGGGCACGGGGCGCGGGGCCGGCGGTTTCGTCGGCGCGGGCGTGTTCGGTATCTGCACCATGACGTACGGCATCTTGGCAGAAGCCGTGCGGGAGGTTCGGGGCGGGGGACGCCGTCATCCGACGCCCCGTCAACGAACATGTTCGTGACGTACTCGTTCGGAACGAACATGTTCGCTATGGTGGAGGCATGACAGCACGTCCCGACCCCCCGCGCAGCCGCCGTGAGCGGCCCGCCAAGCCCGCCCTGACCAGGGAGGGCATCGTGGCCGCCGCCGTGGCGGTGCTGCGCGCCGAAGGCCTGCGCAAGGTCACCATGCGACGCCTGGCCGAGGAGCTCGACACCGGCCCGGCCTCCCTCTACGTGTACGTCCGCAACACCGCGGAGCTGCACGCCGCGGTGCTCGACGAGCTCCTCGGCACGGTCGGCCCGCCCCCGGCCGACGGCTCCTGGCGCGAGCGGCTGGAACGGGTGCTCACCGCGTACACCGCGATGCTCCTGGAGTACCCGGACCTGGCCCGCTCGGCGCTCACCGCCCGGCCCAGCGGCCCGCACTACCTGAACCTGATCGAGACCCTGCTGGCCCTGCTCGAAGAGGGCGGGACACCCGCCGCGCAGGCCGCGTGGGGCGTGGACCTGCTGCTCCAGCACGCCACCGCGACGGCCGCCGAGCACGCCGACGAGGCCTCGCAGGAGGACTGGGACGCCCTGCGGCAGGCGGTGCACGAGGCGTCGGAGCGGACCCACCCGCACATCGCCGCCCTGGCCGGCCCCCTGCTGTCGGGGCCGCCCGAGGCCCGGCTGTCCTGGGGGATCAAGACCCTGATCAACGGCATCGAGCGCACCGCCGTACCCGACCGACCGACGAAGGAGACCTCACCATGAGGCACCACCCCATAGCGATCATCGGCGCCGGACTCGGCGGCCTCACCCTCGCCCGGGTGCTGCACGCCCACGGCGTCGAGGCGGCCGTCTTCGACCTCGACGCCTCCCCCGCCGCCCGCACCCAGGGCGGCATGCTGGACATCCACGAGGACTCGGGCCAGCTCGCCCTGCGCGCCGCCGGGCTGCACGAGCAGTTCCGGGCGCTGGTCCTGCCGGGCGGCGAGGCCGTCCGGGTCCTCGACAAGGACGCCGTGGTCCGCCACGCCGAGACCGACGAGGGAACCGGCGGACGTCCCGAAGTCGACCGGGGCGCCCTGCGCGACCTCCTGCTCGGCTCACTGCCCGACGGAACGGTCCGCTGGGGCGCCAAGGTCACCGGCGCCCGCGCGCTGGGCGGCGGCCGCCACGAGGTGACCCTCGCGGACGGCGCCGCCTTCACCGCCGACCTGCTGATCGGGGCCGACGGCGCCTGGTCGCGGATCCGGCCGCTGGTGTCCCCCGCCCGGCCCGCGTACACGGGCGTGTCGTTCGTGGAGGCGGATCTGCCGGACGCGGACGCGCGCCACCCGGTGAGCGCCGAGGTCGTCGGCGGCGGGCTCCTCTTCGCGCTCGGCCACGGCAGGGGCTTCCTCGCCCACCGCGAGCCCGACGGCGGCCTGCACGTCTACGCCGCGCTGCGGGTCGCCGAGGACTGGTCCGCCGGCGTGGACTTCGCCGACACGGAAGCGGCCAAGGCGTACGTGCTGGAGCACTTCGCCGACTGGGACAAGAGCCTGCGGGCCCTGGTCGCCGACGCCCCGGGGCCGCTGGCGCCGCGTCTGATCCACGCCCTGCCGGTCGGCCACCGCTGGGAGCGCGTGCCCGGCGTCACCCTGCTCGGCGACGCCGCCCACCTGATGTCGCCGTTCGCGGGCGAGGGCGCCAACCTCGCGATGCTGGACGGCGCCGAACTGGGCGAGGCCCTGGTGGCGCATCCGGGCGAGCCCGAGGCCGCGCTCGCCGCCTACGAGGAGCGGCTGTTCCCGCGCAGCGCGGACGCGGCGGCCGCGTCCGCCGACAACGGCACGGCGCTGTTCGCCGAGAACGCGCCGCAGCCCGTCGTCGACCTGTTCACCGCTCACCCCTGAGTCGGCCCCTCACCGCTCGCCCCGCTCAGCCCTGACCGGGCGCGTCACCGCTCGTCCCGTTCAGCGCTGGCCCGACGACGTCTTCGCCGACCCGCGTGCCGCTCGTCACCCGGTCGATCAGCTCGCTCCAGCCGGCCTCCAGCCGGGCCGGCGGCATGGCGCACTGCCGGGTGAGGTGATGCACCAGGACGGGGCTGAGGTACCCCATCAGCGTGTGGGCGAGCAGCTCGGCGTCCGCGTCGGGCACGGCCTGGCGCAGCAGCATCGTCAGGTGGCCGAGATGGACGCGGCGCGGCGGCACGGAGTACCGGCGCTCCGCGCCGGGCTCGGCCGCCAGCTGCAGGTCGAGCTCGTCGACGGTGCGCCGGAGCATGGCGACGCCGAACGCGCGCAGCCTCTCCGCGGGCGGCGCGCCCGGCCCCAGCGGCGGGGGGCCGCTCAGGAAGGCGGCCTGGAAGTTGCGCTCGGAGTGGTCCAGGAGCGCGTTGAGCAGCCCGGTGCGGTCGCCGAAGCGGCGGAAGACCGTGCCCTTGCCGACGTTCGCCGCGCTCGCCACCGCGTCCATCGTGACCCCGGCCGCGCCGTGCTCGGCGATCAGCCGTGCGGCGGCGTCCAGCAGCCTGGCCCGGTTGCGGGCCGCGTCGGCGCGCAGACAGGGCTCGTCGTCGAAGGGCCCGAGGTGCAGCAGCTCGGGCTCGCCGACAGCTTCCTCGGGCTCCGGACAGGGGGGCAGAACGGCGGACATGAACTCAGCGTAAAGCACGGGGAATGTAACTGGACCGCGGTCCGTTTGTGGTGCTAGAACTTTAAACGGACCTCGGTCCGTATTCATGACGACTATGTATCAGCCTCTGGGAGTACCCATGTCTGTCCGCATCCTTGCGCTCGTCGGCAGCCTTCGCGCCGGTTCGACCAACCGCCAGCTCGCCGAGGCGGCCGTCAAGGTCGCTCCCGAGGGCGCCGAGGTCGACCTCTTCGAAGGCCTGGGGGAGATCCCCTTCTACAACGAGGACCTCGACGTCGAGGGCAGCGTCCCGGCCGCCGCCGCCAAGCTGCGCGAGGCCGCCCAGGCCGCCGACGCCTTCCTGCTCTTCTCCCCCGAGTACAACGGCACCATCCCGGCCGTCCTGAAGAACGCCATCGACTGGCTGTCCCGCCCGTACGGCGCCGGCGCCTTCGGCGGCAAGCCCGTCGCCGTGGTCGGCACCGCGTTCGGCCAGTTCGGCGGCGTGTGGGCGCAGGACGAGGCGCGCAAGGCCGTCGGCATCGCCGGCGGCAAGGTGATCGAGGACCTCAAGCTCTCCATCCCGGGCTCCCTGACCCGCTTCGCCGAGACCCACCCGGTCGACGACGCCGAGGTCGCCGCGCAGCTGACCGAGGTCGTGGCCCGTCTGCACGGCCACGCGGGCGAGGTCGCCGCCTGAGCACCGTCCTGCCCCGCAGGTGACGAACGGGGTCCGGAGAACTCTCCGGGCCCCGTTCCGGCCGTTCCGGCCGTCCGCCGGTTCCCGCCGTCCGGCGCCCCGGGAGACCGGCGGACCCGCGCCGTCCAGTGGATGGACGGGCGAAAGTCGTCAAAGCCGCAGACCGCTCGCCCACCCGTCTGATAGGGCTGGTGCATGCAGACCATTTATCGACGACTGCTGGCGCTGATGCCCCGCATCGGCGTCCAGGTGACCGACCTCGCACCGGGCACGGCGGTGGTCGCCCGGCGCGGTCGTCCGTACCGGGCGACCCGCGCGGGCAAGGACACCTGGGTGCTGCGGCGGACACGCGACGGCGAGCGGCCCGCAGTCGTGGAAGGCGAGGCGGTGCGCCTGGGCGACACCGACGCCCTCCTCCTCATGGAAGCCCCGGGGCGGCGCGACGAGCGCAAGCTGCAGCTGGCGGCCGCCGAGTACCTGTGCACCCAGCACGTCACCGCGATGCTGGAGCTGTACGGCGTCAACTGCGTGTTCGACGTCGGAGCCAACACGGGCCAGTACGCCAAGCGGCTGCGCAAGCTCGGCTACACCGGCCGGATCGTGTCGTTCGAGCCCACGTCGGAGACGTTCGCCCGGCTGGAGAAGGCCGCCGCCGACGATCCCGCCTGGCAGGTGTACCAGTACGGACTCGGCCGCGAGGAGACGACGGCGGAGATCCACGTCGGGTGGAAGACCATGAACTCCCTGCTGTCGGCGAGCGACTACGGCAAGGGCCGCTACAGCCGTTTCACCAAGGCCGACACCGAGGAGATCCGGGTGCGCCGGCTGGCGGACGTCATGGACGAGGCGCTGGAGGGCCTCGACGAGCCGCGCCCCTTCCTCAAGATGGACACCCAGGGATACGACCTGGAGGTGTTCGCCGGAGGCGGTGAGCGGATCGCGCAGTTCGTGGGCATGCAGTCCGAGGTCGCGGTGCTGAAGCTGTACGACGGCAGCCCCGGCATGGGCGAGGCCGTCGCGACGTACGAGGGGGCGGGCTTCGGCATCACCGGGATCTATCCGGTGACGCGCGAGGCGACCACGGGACGGGTGATCGAGTTCGACTGCGTGCTGATGCGCGCGGACGCGGCGCCCACACCGTAGGCATGCGGACGCGGCGCAGGGCAGTTCCGCGAAGGCCTCGACGCACGACCGGTGGAACTGCGGCCGCCGGTTGAACTGGGAGCCCCGCCTCGCGCGGGGACGGGGACGGGGTCGTCGCGCGGACGCGACCGCTGCCACCGCCCAGGTGAACGAAGGTCATGTCCTGGCGAGGCGCGAGGCCGGGGGCGGTGTCACCCGCCGAATGGCGGGCACGTTCCGCCGTACGGCGGTGCTCACGAAGGCGGCCGGCACACCCGACACGGGCGGCCCGGGCCCGCCGCGCATCCGCGCCCCGCGTGAGGAGAGGCCCATGACGTCCCAGCCGCCGCCCTTCGACCCCGAACTCGCCGCCGCCCTGGAGCTCGCCGGGGACATGATCCGGCCGGGGCTGTCCCCGCAGGACATCGAAGCCGTCCGGAGACCGGGGATCGAACTGCTCTCCCTGCTCGACCTCACCGCCGGCGGGGCCTTCCACGCCGAGGACCGCACGGTCCCGGGGCCCGAGGGCTCTCCCGAGATCTCGCTGCTGATCTGCCGCCCGACGGGGCCGGCCCCCAAGCGGCCCCGGCCGCTCGTCTACCACGTGCACGGCGGCGGCATGGTCCTCGGCGACCGACGGGGCGGCGTCAACGTGATCCTCGACTGGGCCCGCGAACTCGACCTGGTCGTGGTGTCCGTGGAGTACCGGCTCGCGCCCGAGCATCCGCATCCGGCGCCGGTCGAGGACGTGTACGCCGGTCTGCTGTGGACGGCGGAGCACGCCGGGGAACTGGGCGCGGACCCGGACCGGATCGTGATCGCCGGGGCCAGCTCCGGCGGCGGCCTCACCGCCGCCCTCGCGCTGCTGCTGCGCGACCGCCGGGGGCCGCGGCCGATCGGCCAGCTGCTGATGTGCCCGATGCTCGACGACCGCAACGACACGCCCTCCTGCCACCAGATGGCAGGGGTCGGCGTCTGGGACCGCACGGCCAACGAGACGGGGTGGACGGCCCTGCTCGGCGAGCGGCGCGGCGGGCCGGACGTCTCCCCCTACGCGGCGCCCGCCCGCGCCGAGGACCTGTCCGGGCTGCCCCCGGCCTTCCTCGACGTGGGCTCCGCCGAGACCTTCCGCGACGAGGTCGTCGCCTACGCCTCCCGGATCTGGCAGGCCGGAGGGGTCGCCGAACTGCACGTCTGGCCGGGCGGCTTCCACGGGTTCGACGGCTTCGTGCCGCAGGCCGCGCTGTCGAAGTCGGCACGGGCGGCCCGCCTGGACTGGCTGCGACGCCTGCTCGCCGAGCAACCCGGGTTCCGGCCCTGACGGGCGGGCCCGGTGGCGATGCCGTCGGGGGCCGGCCGGGTGCCGTGGCCGCCCCCGACGGCTCGTCAGACGCCGGCCTGCGCGGGTGCGGCGGCCTGGTCGGCGCCGTCCTCGCCGGTCGTCGCGGCGGGCAGGCCGGGGATGACGGCGGCGATGCCCGCGGAGACCAGGGCGAGGCCTCCCCCGACGAGGAGCGCGGTGCGCAAGCCCGCCTCCGAGGCGAGGGTGTGGCCGCCCAGGGACGTGGTCATCTGAGCGAGGATCACGCCGATGACGGCGGAGCCGATCGAGGTGCCCAGCGACCGCATGAGGGTGTTGAAGCCGTTGGCGGCGGCGGTCTCCGCGATCGGGACCGAGCTCATGATCAGCGCGGGCATGGCGCCGTAGGCGAGGCCCACCCCGCTGCTGGTGATGATCGTGACCAGCATGACGCCCCAGGGGGAGCCGATCAGGGCCATGGAGGCGAAGTAGCCGGCGGCCAGCACCAGGGCGCCGCAGACCAGGGTGAACTTGGGGCCGCGGGCGTCGGTGAGCTTTCCGCCCAGCGGGGAGACCAGCATCATCGTCAGGCCGCCGGGAGCGATCCACAGGCCGGCCGCGAGCATCGACTGGCCGAGGCCGTAGCCGGTGGCCTCGGGGAACTGCAGCAGTTGCGGCATCACCAGCATGCTCGCGTACATGCCGAAGCCGACGAAGACCGAGGCGACGTTGGTCAGCAGCACCCGGGGGCGGGCCGTGGTGCGCAGGTCGACCAGGGGGTCGGTGGTGCGCACCTCCCAACCGCCCCAGGCGAGCAGCACCGCGACGGCCACGGCGAACAGGCCGAGCGTGGTGGCCGAGGCCCAGCCCCAGTCGGCGCCCTTGGAGACGGCGAGCAGCAGGCAGACCAGGCCGACGCCGAGGCCGATCGCCCCCGGCAGGTCGAAGCGCTGGCCCCTGGCGCCGGCGGGGACGTCCGGGACGAGCAGGAAGACGAGGACGGCGACGACGGCCGCCAGCGCGGCGGACCCCCAGAACAGCGCCCTCCAGTTCGCGTACTGGGCGACCGCCGCGGCCAGCGGCAGTCCGATGGCGCCGCCGATGCCCATGGAGGCGCTGACCAGGGCGATGGAACCGCTGAGCTTCTCGGCCGGTACGACGTCCCGGAGCAGCGCGATGCCGAGCGGCACCATGCCCATGCCCATGCCCTGCAGACCGCGTCCGACGATCATCGTGACGACGTCGGAGGCGAACGCGCACACCACCGAGCCGAGGATCAGCGGCGCGGAGCAGGCGAGCAGCATGCGGCGCTTGCCCACCAGGTCGCCGAGACGGCCGACGACCGGTACGCACACGGCCGCGACGAGCAGCGTGACGGTGATCACCCAGGCCGCGTTCGAGGGGGAGGTGTGCAGGATCTGCGGCAGCTCGGCTATCAGCGGCGTGACCAGCGTCTGCATGATCGCCGCCGTGGTGCCGGCGAAGGCCAGCGTGGCGACCACGGCGCCCGGGCGGGCCGTGGTGGGAGAAGCGGGGGCGCCCATGGGACTCCTCGACTGGGATGTTCGGGTGGGGTGTGCTGTGCGGCGGAACGCGCGAAGGATGTGCATCGTACATGTCCTATGTATCCACCACACGACATGGGACATGCACACGATGTGCCAGGATGGTCCGGCCGCACGGAAACCGGAGGCCGCGCCATGGAGTCGCCGACACACGAGGTCGAGTACGAGCAGATGCTGCTCAGCCGCCACTCGTTCCTGAACCAGCGCGGCGGCCGGCGCAAGAACAGCCTCATGGAACGCAGCGCCTACGTCATGCTGAGCCGGATCCGGGTCCAGGGGCCCATGTCGATCGGGGAACTCAGCGACGCCTTCGGGCTGGACGCCTCCACGCTGAACCGGCAGACCGCGGCGGCGATGCGAGCCGGGCTCATCGAGCGGATCCCCGACCCCGAGGGCGGGATGGCCCGCAAGTTCCGGCTCACCGACGAGGGCACGCGCCTGCTGGACGAGGAGCGCGAGGGGATCGTGGACGCGCTGGGCCAGGTGATGGCCGACTGGCCGGACGAGGACGTCGCCGCGTTCGCGGCCTATCTGCGCCGCTTCAACAACGGCATCGAGGCCATCGGCGGCCGCCCCTGGCCGCGCCCGTAGACACGGGCCGGCGAACGCCCGTCAGCGCACCGTCCGCGCGAGACGGAAGCCGACGTCGTCGACCCGGAAGGCGGGATGACCGCGGCGGCGCACCGAGGCCCGGCAGCTCCAGTGCTCGTCGAACCAGCCGCCGCCGCGCAGCACCCGGTAGGCGCCGTAGACCTCCGCGTCGTACACGTCCCAGCACCACTCCCACACGTTGCCGAGCATGTCGTACAGCCCCCAGGAGTTGGGCAGCCGGCCGCCCACCTCGTGGAGGCGTTCCCCCGAGTTGGCCCGGTGCCAGGCGATGTCGTCGAGCGGCCCGTAACGCGGCCCGGAGGTGCCGGCCCGGCAGGCGTGCTCCCACTCGGCCTCGGTGGGCAGTCGGTACCCGTCGGCGGACGCGTCCAGGTCGACGGTCTCGCCTTCGGCGTCCACCCGGTAGGCGGGCGTCAACCCCTCCCCCACGGACCGGGCGTTGCAGAAGCGGACCGCGTCCCACCAGGACACGCTCTCCACGGGCTGCCGGTCCGTCCCGGCGTCGGCCCGGGGCAGGCCGGTGACGCGCTCGTACTGCTCACGCGTGACCGGATGCGCCGCGAGCCGGAAGCCCGCCACCTCCACCGCCCAGCTGCGGCGCGTGCGCCGGTCCGAGAGGGTGACCGTGCCCGGCGGCACGGCGATCATCGTCGGCAGGCCCCGCTCCCCCGTGTCCATGAGCAGATGATCTCATCACCGGGAAGGCGGCCGAGCCTCCACGTGGGGCCACGGCGCCTTGGGGGCGGCGGTCGGGCCACGGTGGGCCGCGCGTCGCCGGGCTGTCTAAGGTGGAGATCACCGCCTGCCCGGGAGCACCCATGACCGGTATCCGCCGGAAGAGACCCGCCGACCCCGACGCCCTGGACGCCATCGAGCCACCCGGCAACGCCGAGACGGTCGCCGGCGTGCTGTCGGTGACGGTCCTGGTGGAGGTCCTCGGTGTGCTGTCGGGCTCCGAGGTGTGGCTCCTCGGGCTCCTGGTCTTCCTGCCCGGGACGGCGTCGGCGCTGTGCACCGTCCAGCAGACGAGGTTCGTCGCCGCCTGGACCACGGTGTTCGTGTCCTTCACCGTGCTGGTGCGGGCCGGGGACGGGGGCCGCTGGCTCGACCGTGCGCTGCTGGTGCTGCTCACCCTGGCCCTGGGGGCCGCCTCCGTGTACGCCTGCCACCGACGCATCGGCCGCGAGCGCGAGATGCTGCGGCTGCGCTCCACCGCCGCCGCCATGCAGCGGCACATCCTGCACCCGCTGCCCCTGGTCACCGACGACGTCCTGGTCAACGGCGTCTACGAGCCCGTGCAGGAGGACCGGCTGGTCGGCGGCGACATCTACGACGTCGTCGCGTCGCCCTGGGGCACGCGGGTGCTGATCGGAGACGTGCAGGGCAAGGGGCTGGCCGCCGTGGGCGCGGCGTTCGCGGTCATCGGCGCCTTCCGCGAGGCGGCCCACCGCGAGCCCACGCTCACCGCGCTCGTCGACGCCCTGGACGCGGCGGTCGTCCGGCACAACTCCTACGCCGAGCAGACCGGCGAGGACGACCGGTTCGTCACCGCTCTCGTCATCGGCGTCGACGCGGGCGTGGAGGCGCAGGTCGTCAACTGCGGGCACGTGCCGCCCCGGCTGCTGCACGAAGGCGTCGTCGGCACGCCGCTCCTGGACACGGGCGTCCCGCTCGGGCTGGCCGAACTGGCCGTCGAGCCGACGACGGTGGACTGGTTCGCGTTCCCGGACGGCTCCACGCTGGTGCTGACCACCGACGGACTCACCGAGTCCCGCGCCGACGACGGCGCCTTCTACCCGCTCGACGAACGCCTGGCGACGTTCCTGGACCTCTCGCCCACCGAACTGCCCGAGGCGCTGCACAGGGACTCCCGGGCGTTCGCGAGCGACGCCCGGCGTCACGACGACGTCGCCGTCCTGACCGTCCGCCGCTCCCCCCGCCTGTGACGCCCGTCCCCTGGCCCGAGCGCTCCGGCCAGGGGACCGGCACGGGCCTGTCAGGCCAGGGCGGTCGTCGGCACGAAGGCGCTGTCCTGGCGGAACAGGTCGGTGCCGTCGGGCTGTTCGACGCGCAGCTGGTAGTTGTAGTGACGCAGGTAGTAGCCGGGGTAGTTGTACGACTCGAAGCGGACCGAACCGCTCGTCGGGCCGGTCCGGGCGATGAAGGTGGCGTCCCGCGCGAAGGTGGCCGTGCCGTCGTTGGCGTCGAAGCGGCCGCGGAAGGAGTAGTGGCGCAGGTAGTTGCCGGCCGCGTCGCGGAAGGAGTAGGCGTTCGCGTCGGCGAGGCCGGCCACGACGGTGAAGGTGGACGCCTGCTTCTCGGCGGCGGTGCTGGAGCTCGTCACCACGGGCAGGTTGAGCAGGGCGGACTGCTCCTGCCAGTAGCGGGTGGTGTAGTTGGCGGAGCGCAGGGAGCGCGTGGCGTTCTTCGCCAGGGTGGGGCCACCGGACACCGTCTCCTTGATGACGGTGAAGTGGCGGGCCGTTCCGGAGATCCCGGGCAGGGCCTTGGGCGCGCTCCAGGTGGCGAAGGAGTCGTAGCTGTCGCTGTAGTAGTAGGCGCCGTCGCCGTAGCCGTCGAAGAAGATCCGCCAGCCGCCGTTGTCGAGCTGGATGACGCAGGGCCCCTCGCGGTAGCTGCCCCAGCCGGCCCAGTCCCCGGTCCTGGTGATCGTGTAGGGGCCGGCGAGCTTCGAGGCCGTGCCGTACTCGATGTACTTCGCCGTCTCGTTCTTGGTGAACGCGTGGTAGGTCGAGCCGGTCCTCACGATGTACGTGTCGATGTGGTTCGGTCCGATGCCGGACAGCGCGACGGGCGAACTCCAGGCGGTCAGAGCTGAGTTGGTCGCCCTCAGCAGGTACGGAGTGAAGATCCACTCGTCGCTGGTCACCGAGCAGGACACGATGACGTTGACGCTGCCGTCGCTGTCGACGAACCACTCCGGGGCCCAGGCGCGGGACAGGCCGGCGATCGGCACCGGGTAGTCGTACAGGAACGTCCAGTTGACGCGGTCGGAGCTGCGGGCGAAGCCGATGGTGGTGCTGGCGTCCTGCCAGGTGTGGGTGGTGTAGGTGAGGTAGTAGGAGCCGTCGGTGTGCTTGAGGACGCTCGCGTCGCGGATGCGGTTGGCGGGCGGCCTGTAGGCGGAGGACCGCACCAGCCGGAAGTCGGTGGCGTCGTCGGACTGGTAGACGTCGACCGTGCCGTCGTCGCTGTCGAGGAACGGGACGATGGTGTACCGGGTGGCCGATCCGGCGGCCGGCGCGGCGGCGAGGGCGGCGCCGAGCAGGCCGGGCGCCTCGCCGAGCACGAGTGCGGCGGCGGGCAGGACGGCCATCGCGCGCAGCAGGGAACGGCGCGACGGGGTGCGGGGGCGTGTCGTCATGGTGCGGCTCTCCTACGGCTCAAGGTCCGAAATCCCGAACGAGGTTCGGAAAGTCGATCAGAAAGTAGGGGTGCGGCCAGGGCCCGTCAATCCTTTGCGCAGGAACGGGGGATGCCTGTGGGACGGCTGTGGCCGCGAGCGGCTGCCGCTCTCGCTCACCGCCCGGCTGGAGGCGGAGCCGCGCCGGTCCGAACCGTGGCCGCAGGAAGCGGTCGCCGACGCGCCGGCCGGACGAGCGGGTTCCACCCGTACCCTGTGACCATGGACGACGCGTCGATGGTCGGGCTCATGGGGCGGGTCACCGGAACGATCGGGCCGGGGCTCGTCGGCGAGGTGATCGTGCGGGTGCGCGGCGGGGCCGAGCACTTCCTGGCCCACGCGGCCGACGGCACGGGCCGCATCGAGTGCGGCACGGTGGTGATGGTGGTGGAGCACCTGCCGCCCAGGACGGTCTACGTCACGCGCGCGTACGACAGTTGAGCCCGCCGCGGCCGCGTGAGAGCCGCATCGTGCGTTTTGCGAAACGTAAGCGTCAAGATTGCAACAAGGATTCCTCAGCGTCTTCAACGCGGGGCCGCGCAGGCGCACACTCCCTTCGTTCGGTGCCGAAAGGGCACCTTCACAGGGGGGCGTATGCCGATGATCGTCGGCGTCGTTGCGGGGGTGGCGGCTGTCGCCGTCCTCGTTCTGGTCGGACTGTTCAAGATGAT
Source organism: Streptomyces sp. NPDC058291 (assembly GCF_042880855.1). Taxonomy (NCBI): domain Bacteria; kingdom Bacillati; phylum Actinomycetota; class Actinomycetes; order Kitasatosporales; family Streptomycetaceae; genus Streptomyces; species Streptomyces sp. NPDC058291. The sequence goes on along the minus strand of NZ_JBHVYK010000031.1, from coordinate 14,173 downwards.
GTGGCGGGTCGCCGAGCCCAACGAGGCGCTCGTCATCTCCGGCTCCAACCACCGCACCGAGGGCCTGGAGGCGGGGATGGGCTTCCGCATCGTCACCGGGCGCGGCACGCTGGTGATGCCCGGGGTCCAGGTGGTGCGCAAGCTGTCGCTGGATCTGAACGAGACCGAGCTGCAGGTGGACTGCGTGACGCACCAGGGCATTCCGCTGAAGGTGCGGGGCGTGGTCATCTTCAAGGTGGGTGACGACTTCGTGTCGATCGCCAACGCCGCCCGGCGCTTCCTCGATCAGCAGAAGCTGATGTCGGAGCGGGTGCACAACGTCTTCGCCGGCCATCTGCGGTCCATCGTGGGCGGGTTGACCGTGGAGGACATGATCCGCGACCGGGAGAAGCTCACCGGGCAGACCCGTGCCGCCTGCGGCACGGAGATGGAGAAGCTGGGCCTGATCGTGGACTCGCTGCAGATCCACGAGATCGAGGACCCGACCGGGTACATCCAGAACCTGGCGATGCCGCACGCGGCGGCCGTGCAACGGGACGCGCGCATCGCGCAGGCGGAGGCGAACCGGCTCGCCACGGAGGCGGAGCAGGCCTCGTTCGCGCGGATGGCGGAGGCCACCCGGGACAGCGAGATCCTGCAGGCCGGCTACCAGGCCGAGCGGGACAAGGCGGGCGCCAAGTCCCGTCAGGCGGGCCCGCTCGCCGACGCCGCCGCCCGGCAGGAGGTCGTCGTCCAGGAGACGCGGGTCGCCGAGCTGGAGGCGCACCGCCGGGAGCAGCAGCTCCAGGCGGACGTGCGCAAGCCCGCGGACGCCAAGGCGTACGAGAAGCGCACGCTGGCCGAGGCCGAGCGCGACGTCCGGATCTCGGCGGCCCAGGCCAAGGCGAAGGAGACGGAGCTCGCGGCGGCCGCCGAGGCGACCCGGGTCAAGCAGGCGGCCGGCGCCGAGGCCGAGGCGACCAAGACCCGGGGTGCGGCCACCGCGGCCGCGACCCGGGCCACCGGTGAGGCCGAGGCGGCCGCCGCCCAGGCCCGGGGTCTGGCGGCGGCGGAGGCGACCAAGGCGCAGGGGCTCGCGGAGGCCACGGCCATCAAGGCCCGGGCCGCCGCCCTCGCCGAGAACCAGGAGGCGGTCGTCGCCCAGCAACTCGCCGAGAACTGGCCGGAGATCGTGCGGGCGGGCGCGTCCGCCTTCGGCAACGTCGACAACATGGTGCTGCTCAACGGCGCGGACGGCATGGCCGAGGTGTTCGCCAAGGCGCTCACCATGGGCGGCACGGGGCTCGGTCTGGCCCGTCAGCTGCTCGCCTCGATGAACCACAACGGACAGGCTCCGGGCGGGACTTCGCCCCTGAACGGGGTCGTGAACCCGCCGTCGCAGAAGGTGCCGGTCGAGGAGGGGTGAGCCGCCCGCCCGGCCACGGGTCAGGACGGGCGTGAGACCACGCCGGTGGAGCGCGTCGCGGGGGCGGCCCTTAGGGTGCCCCCGTGACCGCGTTTACCGATGCAGACGTCCCGGGCCGTTCCGGCCCCACCGCCACCGTCGAGGCCGACCCCCGCGAGGTCGGCCGGGTGCGCACCGAGTACTCCCCCGCCCACGACGGCGACCCCGACCCCGGTGAGATCGTCTGGACCTGGGTGCCCTTCGAGGAGAACGACGGCCGGGGCAAGGACCGCCCGGTGCTGGTCGTCGCGCGGGAGGCGGGCGGGACCTTCCTCGCCGTGCAGCTGTCGAGCAAGCGGCACGACGGCGACCGTGAGTGGGTGCCGATCGGCGACGGGCCCTGGGACCGGTCCGGACGGGACTCCTGGGTGGACGTCGACCGCGTCCTCAGGCTGCACGAGGGGGGCATGCGCCGGGAGGCCTGCGCGCTGGACCGCATGCGGTTCGATCTGGTCCGGCGCCGCCTTCACGAGCGCTACGGCTGGACCTGAGCGCTCTCGCGGACCCACCCTTCGAAGGGGTGTGCGAAACGCTTCTCGAACGCTGCCAGGACCGTCCGCCCCGGCGTCCGGTCCAGCACGCCGAACACCACGTGTTCGAACGTCCGCCCGAACCGCCCGCCGGGCCCGAGGAGCGCCCGGAACGCCTCCGCCACCTGCGCGGGGTCGTTGCGGAACACCCCGCAGCCCCAGGCGCCCAGCACCAGGCGCCGGTACCCGTGCGCGGCGGCCGCCTCCAGGACCCGCTCGGCGCGGACGGCCAGCGCGCGCGGCAGCTCGGACGCCCGCTCCGGCGCCGTGCGCAGCACCACGCCCGCGTTCGGCGCGGCGGCCGTCAGGAAGCCGGCCCGGTACGGCTCGTCCAGCAGACGGCCCCGGTCGTCGCGGAAGACGGGCACGGCCGGTGAGTGGATGACGCGGTCGGTGTAGAACGCGTCGCGGTGGGCGCGGTGGTGGTCGTAGAACTCACGGGCCGCGAGCAGGCAGGCGTGCAGGGCGGAGGCCCGGCACAGGGCCTCCTCCTGCGCCTGGGCGCCGTTGAGGTAGCCGCCGCCGGGGTTGCGGGCGGACGCGAAGTTCAGGACGGCGACCGGAGCGCCGGCGAGTCGGCGGGCCGCCTCCAGGCTGCTCTCCCCGGTGACCTCGACCAGCGTGTCCGCCGACGCGGCCGCGGGGATGTCGACAGGTCCCGGCCCCAGCATCCGGGTGCCCTCCCGGGCCGCCGCGATCGCCGCGGTGAGGGCCACCTCGCGTCCGTCGGACGCGCGATAGCGGCCCGCCACGACGATCTCCTCCGTCTCCCGCGCGATCCCGCGCAGCCGCGCGCTCATGGCGCCACCCCCGTGGACCCCATGGTCGCGTGCGGCCCGGTGCCGCGTGCCCCGTCCGTCTCCCCCGTAGTGCTCACCCACGCATCGTGAGCGATTCTGGACACCGTGGGCAACAGGGTTTTCCGGTGCCGGGAGCACGCGACGCATACGCCCGGCGCGATCGGGAAACAGGGCGCAGCCGGCCGGAAGCGGTCGGAAACCGACGGCGGACCGGAAGGGAATCGCACGAAATCCGAGATCCACGGTCCGTTACGTCCCGTTCTGCACCCTTGTGCGGATCGGATCGAGGGTCTTGGGTGGAACGAGCTCTACCGGTCCGGCCGCACCGAGGACGGACCGGTGGCATGGTGGAATCTCAGGAGGATCCCGACATGTCCGACTCGGTCAGCGACTGTACCGACGAAGCGGAGCCCCGCACCGCCCTCACCGAAGCCGAGGTGGAGGCGCTGGTCAAGGGAATCTGTTTCAAGACCGGCCCGCCCCGCACCGTCGGGGTGGAGCTGGAATGGCTCGTCCACGAGCTGCGCTCGCCGCGGCTCCCCGTCACACCAGAACGGCTCGACACCGCTTACGCCGCACTGCGGACCGTGCCGCTGAGCTCTCCGCTCACCGTCGAACCCGGCGGCCAGCTGGAGCTGAGCTCGCCGCCGGCCGCCTCTTTGACGGAGTGCGTGCGCACCGTCTCCGCCGATCTCGCCGCCGTCCGCGCGGTGCTGAACGAGCAGGGCCTCGCTCTCGTCGGCCTCGGCACGGATCCCTGGCGCACACCGCCCCGCTTCCTGCACGAACCCCGCTACGACGCGATGGAGGCCTGCCTCGACCGCACGGGCCCGGCCGGCCGCGCCATGATGTGCGCCTCGGCCTCCGTGCAGGTGTGCCTCGACGCCGGCCACGAGGAGCCCGGGCCGCTGGGGCTCGGGCGGCGCTGGTGGCTGTCGCACACGCTGGGCGCGGTGCTGCTCGCGGCCTTCGCCAACTCCCCGCTCCTCGACGGAGCGCCCACCGGCTGGCGCTCCACCCGGCAGCTGCTGTGGATGGAGATCGGCGCCGGCCGCGCGGGCGGGCCCGCCCTGGAGGGCGATCCGCGCGCCGCCTGGGCCCGGCACGTCCTGAACTCCCCGGTCATGTGCGTGCGGCGCGACACCGGCCCGTGGGACGTGCCCGACCGGCTCACGTTCCGGGAGTGGACCCGGACGGGAGCCCCCACCCGGGAGGACCTCGACTACCACATCAGCACGCTGTTCCCGCCGGTCAGACCACGCGGCCACCTGGAACTGCGCATGATCGACGCCCAGCCCGGCGACGACGGCTGGATCGTCCCGCTCGCGGTGACGACGGCGCTGTTCGAGGACCCCGAGGCGGCCGAGATCGCCTACCGCACGGTGAAACCGCTCGCCGAGCGGGCCCAGCCGCTGCCCGCCCCGCACAACCCGCTGTGGACCGACGCCGCCCGGCACGGGCTGGCCGACCCCGAACTGCACGAGACCGCCGTCGCCTGCTTCACCGCCGCCCTGCGCGCGCTGCCGCGGCTCGGCGCCGACGACGACGTCATGGCCGCCGTGGCGGACTACCTCGACCGCTACGTCCGCCCGGGCCGCACTCCGGCCGACGACCAGCTCGACCGCCTGCGGGCCGCCCACGGCCTCGCGAACGGGAAGGACCTCCGCTCATGACCGAGCCCGCCCTGGACACCGAGCCCGCGTCGAGCGCCGGGCCCGCACCGGACGCGGAGACCCTGCGCGCGCGGGTGCTGGCCTCGCTCACCACGGCCCGCGAACGCACCACGCTGCTGACCAGCTGCGTCGAGGAGCCCGACCTCACCGCCCAGCACTCCCCGCTGATGTCGCCGCTGGTGTGGGACCTCGCGCACATCGGCAACCAGGAGGAACTGTGGCTGCTGCGCGCCGTGGCCGGCCGCGAGGCCATGCGCCCCGAGATCGACGGCCTCTACGACGCCTTCGAGCACTCGCGCGCCGAACGGCCCACCCTGCCGCTGCTGCCGCCGGCCGAGGCCCGCCGGTACGCCGCGGAGGTGCGCGGCCGGGTGCTGGACCTGCTGGAGTCGGCCGACTTCCACGGCGCCCGGCTGACCGAGGCCGGCTTCGCCTTCGGGATGATCGCGCAGCACGAACAGCAGCACGACGAGACCATGCTGATCACCCATCAGCTGCGCACCGGTCCACAGGCGCTCACCGCGCCCGACCCGGACCCGACGCCGCTGTCCACCGGGCCCGCCGAAGTCCTCGTGCCCGGCGGCCCGTTCACGATGGGCGCCGCCGGCGAACCCTGGGCGCTGGACAACGAACGGCCCGCGCACCGGCGTGAGGTCGCGCCCTTCCACATCGACACCGCCCCGGTGACGAACGGCGCGTACCAGGCATTCATCGAGGACGGCGGGTACGACCAGGAGCGCTGGTGGACGAAGGAGGGCTGGGCGCACATCCGCGAGCACGGCATCCACGCGCCGCTGTTCTGGCGGCGCGACGGCGGGACATGGCTGCGCCGGCGCTTCGGGGTCACCGAGGTCGTGCCGCCCGAGGAGCCGGTGCTCCACGTGTGCTGGTACGAGGCCGACGCCTACGCCCGCTGGGCCGGACGCCGGCTGCCCACCGAGGCCGAGTGGGAGAAGGCCGCCCGCTTCGACCCCGCCACCGGCGGCTCGACCCGCTACCCCTGGGGCGACGCCGATCCGGGACCCGAGCACGCCAACCTGGGACAGCGGCATCTGCGCCCGGCTCCCGCGGGCAGCTACCCGGCCGGCGCGTCGCCGCTCGGCGTGCGGCAGCTGATCGGGGACGTCTGGGAGTGGACGTCCAGCGACTTCCTTCCGTACCCAGGCTTCCAGGCGTTCCCGTACAAGGAGTACTCGGAGGTGTTCTTCGGCCCCGAGTACAAGGTGCTGCGCGGCGGTTCGTTCGCGGTGGACCCGGTGGCCTGCCGGGGCACCTTCCGCAACTGGGACTACCCGATACGGCGGCAGATCTTCTCCGGGTTCCGCACGGCCCGCCCGGAGTCCGTCTGATGTGCCGTCACCTCGCCTATCTGGGGCCAGGGGAGCCGCTGGGCCGGCTCCTCGTGGAGCCCCCGCACGCCCTGTACCGCCAGTCGTGGGCGCCCCGCCGGCAGCGGTACGGGACGGTCAACGCCGACGGCTTCGGGGTGGGCTGGTACGCCGACGGCGATCCCGCGCCGGCGCGCTACCGCAGGGCCGGGCCGATCTGGGCGGACCTCTCCTTCGCCGACCTGGCGCGCGTGGTGCGCAGCCGGGCGCTGCTGGCCGCCGTTCGGGACGCCACCCTGGCCGGCGCCGACGCCGAGGCCGCCGCCGCGCCGTACGCGGACGGCCGGCTGCTGTTCAGCCACAACGGGGCGGTGGCCGGATGGCCGCGCTCCCTGGAGCCGCTCGTCGGCGCCCTGCCCGCCGCCGAGCTGCTGTCCATGGAGGCCCGCAACGACTCCGCGTTCGTGTGGGCGCTGGTGCTGGCCCGGCTGCGTGGCGGGGACACCGGCGGCCAGGCGCTGGCGGACACGGTCCAGGAGGTCGCCGCCGCGGCCCCCGGTTCCCGCCTGAACCTGCTCCTCACCGACGGCGACACCATCGCCGCGACGGCCTGGGGCGACACCCTGTGGCACCTGACGGAGCCCGGCCTGAGCACGGTCGTGGCCTCCGAACCGTACGACGACGATCCACGCTGGCAGGAGGTCCCGGACCGCACCCTGCTCGTGGCGAGCCGCGCCGACGTCGCGCTCACCCCGCTGAAGGACCCGAGCCCGGACGTGGCATCCGCACCACCCGAGGAGACCGGCACGTGAGCCCGTTCCAGATCACCCGCACCCTTCCCGAGGACGCCACGGAGGCCGCCCTGCGCGACGACGTCCGGCGCGGCCTCACCGCGACCCCCAAGACGCTGCCGCCGAAGTGGTTCTACGACGCGCACGGCAGCGAGCTGTTCGAGCGGATCACCGAACTGCCCGAGTACTACCCGACGCGCGCCGAGCGGGAGATCCTCGTGGACCGCGCCGGCGAGATCGCCGCGGCGGCCCGCGCCCGCACGCTCGTCGAACTCGGCTCGGGCTCCTCGGAGAAGACCCGCCACCTGATCGACGCGCTGGGCGACCTGGACACGTACGTGCCCGTCGACGTCAGCGAGAGCGCGCTCACCCAGGCCGGACGGGCGCTGATCGCCGAACGGCCCGGACTGGACGTGCACGCCCTGATCGCCGACTTCACCGCGGACCTGACGCTGCCCGACACCCCGGGGCCCCGTCTGGTCGCCTTCCTCGGCGGCACGATCGGCAATCTGCTGCCGGCCGAGCGCGCGGTGTTCCTGGCCTCGGTGCGCGCGCTGCTCGCGCCGGGCGACACGCTGCTGCTCGGCACCGACCTCGTCAAGGACGAGCGGGTGCTGGTGCCCGCGTACGACGACGCGGCCGGGGTGACCGCCGCGTTCAACAAGAACGTCCTGGCCGTGGTCAACCGTGAACTCGGCGCGGACTTCGACGCCGGCGCCTTCGACCATGTCGCGCTCTGGAACCCGCACGACGAATGGATCGAGATGCGGCTGCGCTCGCGCACGGCGCAGACGGTGAAGGTGCCCGCGCTCGGCCTCGCCGTCGACTTCGCGGCCGGCGAGGAGCTGCGCACCGAGGTGTCGGCGAAGTTCCGGGAGGAGGGAGTACGCGCGGAACTGGCTGCGGCCGGACTGGAGTTGACGCACTGGTGGACCGACCGCGCGGCGCGGTTCGCGCTGTCGTCGAGCACCGTGCGCTGACCGGGCGCCCGTCAGCAGGCCACCGTCAGGGCCTGGGTGACGCGGCGTGAGGCGCGGCGCGCCTCGGTCGCCGGGTCGGAGCCGGTGAGCACCGCCGAGCCACTCCAGCCGCCGGTAGAAGTCCATGCCGCGCAGGGCGCCCGGCGGGTCGAGGGCGCCCTGCCGGCGGCCGCCGTCCTCCGTGGCGAGGTCGCCGCCCTCGTCCCAGACGAGACGGCCCCGTCGCGGCCGACGAGGAACACCCGCCCCAGGCCGGGGTGTTCGCCGGGGGCGAGGTGGCGCAGATCGTGGCCGTGCCCGGACTCGCCCGCGCCGTCCTGGAACAGAACCCCGCCCTGCGGGACAAGCTAGCTTCTCGGTGGCGGCCGCCACTCGGCGCGGGTACGGGGCGGGGCGGTGACGCCGGCCTGCGCGAAGAGGTCCTTGCGGTAGATCACCACCCGGTTGGCGCCGTACTCCGCCACGCAGAACCGGACCCCCGTGCGACCTCGCCTCCTCGCCGCCCTCGCGTGCGTGTCCGCCTCTCTTCTGACCGCCTGCGGGGCACTCCCGGGCGAGTGGCCAGCAGGTGGTCAGAGACCAATGCGAGGGGTCAAGGGGGACCGCGGGATCGGGCCGGCCGGGCCCGACGTCTCGCGCTCCGCCGCAGCTTGGGGCACGGTGGAGTGACGTGTGACACATGTGACGACGCCGTCACGGTCGAGAGGAGCACCTGATGTCGAACCACACCTACCGGGTCACGGAGATCGTCGGCACCTCGCCCGACGGCGTGGACGCGGCCGTCCGCAACGGCCTCGCCCGCGCCTCGCAGACCTTGCGCAACCTGGACTGGTTCGAGGTCACCCAGGTGCGCGGCCAGCTGGAGAACGGCGACATCGCGCACTGGCAGGTGGGCCTGAAGGTCGGCTTCCGCCTCGACGACTCCGAGTGAGACGGGGCCTGCGCACGCACCGCGGGATCCGCCGGGCGACGGGACCTCGGGCCCGGCCGGGCCTCAGGTGCGGCCCTCCCCCTCCTGGGCCTGCCTCAGCGCGCCCGACGGGGCGGTCCAGCGGGCCCTGACGACGCTGAACCCGGCGCGTTCGGCGTCGTCGCACACCAGCTCGTCGTCGTCCACCAGGACCCGCACGTCCCGGTCGCGGGCGAGCCGGCGCAGGACCTCCAGCTTGGTGCGGCGGGCCGGCCTGCGGTCGTCGTCGCGCCGCATGTGCAGCCGCCCCTCCGGCAGCCCCTGGGCGGCGAGCCAGGCCAGCGTGTCCCGCCGGCAGCGCTCGGGCCGGCCGGTGAGATAGACGACCTCGCACTCGTCGGCGCTCGCCAGCGCCAGCGCGATCCCCTCCGGGATCGGCGGGTCCTGCGGCGCGGCCGCGAAGAAGGCGTCCCAGTCACGCGGCCTGCGTTCCAGGAACCGCTGCCGGTGGGTCGTGTCGGCCAGGGTGTTGTCCAGATCGAACACGGCGAGGGGCCGTCGGCTGCTGTCGGTCACGGCCCCAGCCTATGCAGACGGCGGCGCCGGGCGCTCTGGCTCCCCGGCGGCGCCCACCGCTCACGCCGGATGCGGGCGGTGAGGAATCCTCAGAGCCGCCAGGCGTTGGAAACGGTATGAGTTCCGTCATCGCCTCGGCCCGCTTCTCCGTCCTCGACCGCTCCCGTGTCCGCGAGGGGCACACCGGCGCCGAGGCGTTGCGGGACACCGTGGCGCTGGCGCGGGAGGCCGAGCGCCTCGGCTACCACCGGTTCTGGGTCTCCGAACACCACGGCGTGCCGGGGGTGGCGGGCTCGGCGCCCACCGTGCTGGCCGCCGCCGTGGCCGGGGCGACGCGCCGGATCCGCGTGGGCACCGGCGGGGTGATGCTGCCCAACCACCGGCCCTTCGTCGTGGCCGAGCAGTTCGGTGTGCTGGAGTCGCTCTTCCCCGGCCGGATCGACATGGGCCTCGGCCGCTCGGTGGGCTTCACCGACGGGGTGCGCCGGGCGCTCGGCCGCGACAAGGACGACGCCGACGACTTCGCCGCCCAGTTGGAGGAGCTCCTCGGCTGGTTCCGGGACGCCTCCCCCACCCGGGTGCACGCGTATCCGGCCCGGGGCCTGAGCGTGCCGCCGTTCGTGCTGGCCATGGGCGAGGGAGCGGAGATCGCCGCGCGCGCGGGGCTGCCGATGGTCATCGGCGATCTCCGCGACCGCGAGCGGCTGCGGCGCGGCGTCGACCGCTACCGCGCCCGTTTCCGGCCCTCCGTCTGGGCGGCGGAGCCGTACGTGGTCGTCGCCGGCACGATCGCCGTCGCGCCGACGCCCGAGGCGGCGCGCCGGCTCCTGGCGCCGGAGGCCTGGTCGATGGCGTACTCCCGCACCCACGGCACCTTCCCACCGCTGCCGTCGGCCGAGCACGTCGAGTCCCGGAAGATGACCGCGAAGGAACGCGGCTTCTACGAGTCCGCTCTCGCGGGGCAGATCGCCGGTCCCGAGGAGCAGGTCGTCCACGAACTGGAGACGGTGCTGAAGGAGACGGGGGCGCAGGAGGTGCTGGTGACGACCAGCACCCACGACCGGGCGGCCCTCCTGGACTCCTACCGGCGGCTGGCCGCCATCGTGGACTTGAGCCCGGACGCGGGCTCGGACGCGGACGCGCACGCGGGCTCGGACGCGGACGCGGGCCCGGACGCGGACGCGGACTCGGACGCGGACTCGGACGCGGACTCGGGCTCGGACGCGGACTCGGACTCGGACGCGGACTCGGGCTCGGGCTCGGACTCGGCGCGGGTCGACCACGACGCCGATCCCGACGCCTGACCACTGGTGTCCGACGCCGGCCGCCGGACGCGGGACGCCTGACGCCTGACGTCCGGCGGCCGACCGTTTCCCCGGCGGGCGGCGCCGCCCGTCGCCGGGCGTCATGCTTCCCGCGACCGTAGGATTGCGGAGTTTGTCCCGCCCGCCATCGCCTCGCCCCCGCCTCCCGGGCGAGGACCCGCGACGACCTCGACGACCTCGACGACCTGTACGGAGTTCCCCATGTCGAGCCCCTGTGAGCCGCCCGGCCCGACCTCGCCCGGCCCGACCTCGTCCGACCCGCCTCGCCCGGCCCGGCCCCCTCCGCGCGGGCCGGGCACGTCTGCGTCCGCGGGGCGCGCGAGCACAACCTCCGGGACGTCGACGTGGACGTCCCGCGGGACGTGGTGGCGGTGTTCACCGGGGTGTCCGGCTCGGGCAAGTCCTCGCTCGCGTTCGGGACGATCTACGCGGAGGCGCAGCGCCGGTACTTCGAGTCCGTCGCGCCGTACGCGCGCCGGCTGATCCACCAGGTCGGCGCGCCCAAGGTCGACGAGATCACCGGGCTGCCCCCGGCGGTCTCCCTCCAGCAGCGCCGGTCGACGCCCACCTCGCGTTCGTCGGTGGGAACGGTCACGAACCTGTCGAACTCGCTGCGGATGCTGTTCTCCCGGGCCGGCGACTACCCGCCGGGCGCGGAGCGCCTCGACTCCGACGCCTTCTCCCCCAACACGGCGGCCGGGGCCTGTCCCGAGTGCCACGGGCTGGGGGAGGTCCACCGCGCCACGGAGGAGTCCCTCGTCCCGGACCCGTCGCTGTCGATCCGCGAGGGCGCGATCGCCGCCTGGCCCGGCGCCTGGCAGGGCAAGAACCTGCGCGACATCCTCGACGCGCTCGGTCACGACGTCGACGTCCCGTGGCGCGAGCTCCCGGCCGGACAGCGCGAGTGGATCCTGTTCACGGACGAGCAGCCGGTGGTGACCGTCCACCCGGTGCGGGACGCCGACCGCATCCAACGCCCCTACCAGGGCACTTACATGAGCGCCCACCGCTATGTGATGAAGACCTTCGCCGACTCCCGGAGCGCGACCCTGCGGGCCAGGGCGGAGCGGTTCCTGACGTCCGCGCCCTGTCCGGCGTGCGGCGGCGGCAGACTGCGGCCGGAGGCCCTCGCCGTGACCTTCGCGGGCCGGACGATCGCACAACTGGCCGCGCTGCCGCTGGCGGACCTCGTCGGGCTCCTCGACGGCAGGTCCGAGGCGGCGCGGGTGCTCACCGAGGATCTCAGGTCCCGCATCGCACCCGTCGTCGAACTCGGCCTGGGCTACCTCGCCCTGGACCGCGCCGCCCCCACCCTGTCCGCGGGCGAGCTGCAGCGGCTGCGGCTCGCCACCCAACTGCGTTCCGGGCTGTTCGGTGTGGTGTACGTGCTCGACGAGCCGTCGGCCGGTCTGCACCCGGCGGACACCCGGGCGCTGCTCGCCGTGTTGCGGCGGCTGAGGGCGGCGGGCAACTCGGTGTTCGTGGTGGAGCACCAGCTCGACGTGATGAGGGCCGCCGACTGGCTGGTGGACGTGGGTCCGCGGGCCGGCGAGCACGGCGGGCGGGTGCTGCACAGCGGTCCGGTGGCCGACCTGGCGTCCGTCGAGGAGTCGGCGACGGCACGTCACCTGTTCGGCCGTTCTCCGGCGCCCGTACGCGAAGTCCGTTCGCCGCGTGGGTGGTTGGAGGTCGGTCCGGTGACCCGGCACAACCTGCGCGGGGTGACGGCCCGCTTTCCGCTGGGCGTGTTCACGGCGGTGACCGGCGTCTCCGGGTCGGGGAAGTCGACGCTCGTCGGAGAGATCACCGAAGAGCTGCCCGGCGTGGGCCGGCTGGTCTCGGTCGACCAGAAGCCGATCGGGCGCACCCCGCGCTCCAACCTGGCCACCTACACAGGCCTGTTCGACGTCGTGCGCAAGGTGTTCGCGGCCACGGGCGCGGCGCGGGCCAGGGGCTACGGCGCGGGCCGGTTCTCCTTCAACGTGGCGGGAGGGCGCTGCGAGACCTGCCAGGGCGAGGGCTTCGTGAGCGTCGAGCTCCTCTTCCTGCCGAGCACGTACGCGCCGTGCCCGGACTGCGGCGGGGCCCGCTACAACCCGGCGACCCTCGAAGTGGCGTACCGGGACCGCAACATCGCGCAGGTACTGGACCTGACCGTGGAGGCGGCGGCGGACTTCTTCGCCGACACCCCGGCCGTCTCCCGCAGCCTGGCCGCCCTCCTGGACGTCGGCCTGGGGTATCTGCGCCTCGGCCAGCCGGCGACGGAGCTGTCCGGCGGCGAGGCGCAGCGCATCAAGCTGGCGACCGAGCTGCAGCGGGGCGGGCGCGGCCGCACGCTCCACCTCCTCGACGAACCGACGACCGGACTGCACCCGGCCGACGTCGAGGTGCTGATGCGCTTGCTGCACGCGCTGGTCGACGCCGGGAACACCGTCGTCGTCGTCGAGCACGACATGACGGTGGTGGCGGGCGCGGACTGGGTGATCGATCTCGGGCCCGGCGGGGGCGACGCGGGCGGACGCGTCGTGGCGACGGGAACGCCCGTCGAGGCGGCGGGGGCGCACGAGAGCGCCACAGCGCCCTATCTGGCCCGGGCGCTCGCGCGGCGCGGCTGACCGCGCTGCTCCCGCCAGGCACGATAGTGGTCCACCACTGTCTCCTCGATCGGACGGTAGACGAGGCCCAGTTCCTCGGTGCTTCTGCGGTTGTCGACCGGGAAGCGGATGCCGAGGTGCTTGCGGATGTAGTCCTGGGAGAGGCCGAAGGCGGGGCCGAGGACGCGCACCGGCCAGTGCGGGAGGGCGGTGCGGGGAAGCCTGCGGTCTCCCGGATGACGTCCGCGCAGGATCGTCGCCATCCGGTGGAAGGACGTCATCTCCCGGGCGGCGACGATGTACCGGCCGTGCGCCTCGGGGCGTTCGGCGGCCGCCACGTGGGCCGCCGCCACGTCCCGCACGTCGGCCGTGGTGAAGCTGAAGTCGGGGGCGCCGTAGAAGAAGTAGCCCTTGAACAGCTCGTCCAGCAGGAACAGGCTGCCCGAGTCCGAGGCGGGGGTGAGGGAGGGGCCCAGGATGAGACCGGGGTTGACGGAGACCATGCGCCAGCGGTCCTGGGCGGCCTCGGCCTCCCAGGCCGCCTTCTCGGCGACGGTCTTGGCGTAGTGGTACGGGTTGTTCTCCACCGTGCTGGTGGTGTTGAAGTACTTCTCCGACAGGGTCTGTCCGTCCATCTCCCGTACGTCGACGTAGTCGCCGAAGATCGCGCCGACCGTGGACGTGAAGACGAGCCGCTCGACCGTGGGGGTGCGGTTCACCGCCCCCACGACGTTGAGCGTGCCCCGCAGCGCCGGTTCCACGACGTCGCGCCGGCCGTCCTTGATCTTCTCCGGCATCAGGAACGGCGAGGCCACGTGGAAGACCACCGCGCAGCCCTTCGTCGCCTCGTCGAAGGAGCCGTCGGCCAGCAGGTCCGCCGGGAACAGGTCGAGACGGCCGGGATGGGCTTCCTGCAGAGCGTGCAGCGGCCGGAGCTTCACGGAGTTCGTCGTGGCGCGCACGGTGGTGTGCACGCGGTGGCCGCGTTCCAGGAGCTGCCGTACGAGGTGGGCGGCCACGAAGCCGCTGCCTCCCGTCACGAGAACCGTTCGGCCGGCCGGGTCTCCGCTCACGCGCGCTCCCTTCGATGGTCGGGACACGTCATGATCCCACCCCGGGCGGCCGAACAGACCCTGACAGCAAGGAAATTCGGCCGGCCGGTCAGCGATCTCGCGCTCGCAGGCCGCCGTCGGCGCCGGCCGCCTGCCGAAGTTCCCCGTAC
>NZ_JBHVYK010000030.1:0-82279 GCF_042880855.1 Streptomyces sp. NPDC058291 | reverse complement strand
GCTTCCCTTCGGTCTTGCGTTTCCGACTCTATCAGACCGTTTCCCGGTCCGATTTCCTCGGTGCTTTCCAGGTTCCCGCTTTTCTCGCGGTTTCCTTTCCGGCGGTTCCGACTTTATCAGAAGTCTCAGGCCGTTTTGACCGGCCATTCACTTTCCGACTTATCGGGATGGCCTCGATGGAATCTGCGATTCGAGAGGCCGCCTAGATACTAACCGCTGCCGACCGGACTCTGTCCAGTTCCAGGCAACTGTTCGAATCTACCTCCCCACGCGCTCCGTGTCAACGGCTTTTTGTGGGGCGACGAGGAGACTAGCAGTTCGTCAGGGCGGATCGCACATCAGGCGGCCGTGGGCACCGTGGCGCTGCGCTCGGCGGCCTCGACGTCGCCTGTGTCGCCGGCCCGGGCGGCCCTGCCGCCGAGGACGTAGACGTAGGTGAGGAAGGCCAGTTCCGCGGTGACGCCGATGGTGATGCGGGCCCAGGTGGGCAGGCCCGACGGGGTCACGAACCCTTCGATTGCCCCGGAGACGAAGAGAACCAGGGCGAGTCCGATGGCCATGCCGACGGCGGCTCGGCCCTCTTCGGCCAGGGCGTTGCGGCGGGTGCGGGGGCCGGGGTCGATGACGGTCCAACCAAGACGGAGCCCGGTGCCGGCTGCGACGAAGACCGCCGTCAGTTCGAGCAGGCCGTGTGGGAGGACGAGGCCGAGGAAGGTGTCGAGTCGGCCCGCGGAGGACATGAGGCCCGCTCCGATGCCGAGGTTCAGCATGTTCTGGAAGAGGATCCAGAGGACCGGGAGACCCAGGAAGACGCCCAGGACGAGGCACATCGCGGCGGCCTGGGCGTTGTTCGTCCAGACCTGGGCGGCGAACGCCGCTGCTTGGTGGCTCGAGTAGTACGTCTCGTAGAGGCCGCCGGGCCGGGTGAGCTCCCGCAGTTCGTCGGGGGCCGCTATGGAGGACTGGACCTCTGGGTGGGTTCCGATCCACCACCCGAGGAGGACGGCGACGGCGGTGGAGAGCAGCGCGGTCGGTACCCACCAGTGGCGTGACCGGTAGACCGCGGCCGGGAAGCTCTGTGTCAGGAAGCGGGTCACGTCGTGCCAGGAGGCGCGACGGGTTCCTGTCACCGCGCTGCGCGCGCGGGCCACGAGCTGGGTGAGACGGCCGGTGAGCTGGGGGTCGGGGGCGCTGGACTGGATCAGGGAGAGGTGGGTGGCTGCGCGCTGGTACAGGGTGACGAGTTCATCCGTCTCGACGCCGGTGAGGTGGCGTCGGCGGCGCAGGAGGGCGTCCAGGCGTTCCCATTCCGCGCGGTGGGCGGAGACGAAGACGTCGAGGTCCATCGGTGTGCCTGCTCCTTGCCTGCTCCTCGGCTGTTCTTCAGGGCCGGTGGTGATGTCAGCTTGTCCTACTGCGGCGCGATGTGCCGTCAGCTTGGCAGACTGGCCGTTCGCTGGGGCGGGCCGGGGAAGGGATGACGGGCGTGAGTGAGCTGGTGACGGGCGAGGCGGTGGCGCTGGAGCTGCGGCCTGCCAGGCTGCCCAGCCGGGCGTTGTCCACGTTGCTGGATCTGGTCGTGGTTTTCGTGGTCTATGTCGTCGTGAGCGTCGCGCTGTTGGCTGCGACGGCCTCTTTGGACGAGGCTGCGCGGATCGCGCTGTCGATCGCGACGTTCCTGCTCGTGCTGGTCGGCGGGCCGATCGCGGTGGAGACGCTCAGCCACGGTCGCTCGCTCGGAAAGGCGGCGTGCGGATTGCGGGTGGTGCGGGACGACGGCGGGCCGATCCGGTTCCGGCATGCGCTGGTGCGGGGTGCGATCGGTGTGGTGGAGATTCTGCTGACGATCGGGGTGGTGGCTTGTATCGCCTCGCTCGTGTCGGCGCGGGGGCGGCGGCTCGGCGATGTGTTCGCGGGGACCCTGGTGGTGCGTGAGCGGGTTCCGGCGGCGCGGTCCGGTTTGGTGCCGCCGCCTCCGCCCTGGCTGGCGGGGCGGTTCCAGGGGCTCGATCTCTCAGCGGTGCCGGACGGTCTGTGGTTGGCGGTGCGCCAGTACCTGGGGCGGATGAATCAGCTGGATCCGCAGGTCGGCTTGGCCATGGCACAGCGGTTGGCCGGTGATCTGGCCGCGCGTACGGGGGTCCCGGTTCCGCAGGGAGTGCCGTCGGCCGCTTTTCTCGCGGCGGTGCTGCAGGAGCGGCAGGTTCGGGAGGCGAGGCGGGTCTTCGCGGGCGGGTCCTTCGGCCCGGTTCCGCAGGGCCCGGGCCGGCCGCCGGCGCCCTTCGAAGGGTGGAGGCCGGTCGGGCCGCTCGCGCCACCCCCTGCATCGCCGTCATACGGACCGTCGGTGGTATCGGGATCCTCCGTGTCGTACGAGGGTGCTCCGGTGCGGGAGGCCGGTGATCGGTCCGAGGGGGGCGGCACCGGGTTCGTGCCGCCGGCGTAGGTCCGCCTGTCCGAATTCCGCGGCGGCGGGCGGGGATCAGGCGAACGTGGACGGGGGTGTCTCGAGGTCTTCCAGCTCGATGCCGGGGGCCGCGAGGACGACGTCCCCGGCGATGTGGACGATGTGCTGTTCGCCGGTGTCCAGGGCTGTGACCTGGTATTCGTCCACGGTCAGGGGGCCGTTGTCAGTGGCGTGTGCTTCTCTTCCCAGCAAGGCCCAGGACTGGTCCACGGTGCGCGGGGCGAGGACCGGGTCCGTGAAGGCGACGAGGCGCACGCGGGTGGCCGAGGAGGAGGGGGTGAGGCGTAGGAGCCGGGTGGTCGCGACGAGGAATGCGGGAGAGGTGCCGGTGAAGGCGTGGGCGGGGACGTTGCCCTCTGTGGCGTCGGCTCCGGCGGGGTCGGTGCGGACCCAGGTGACGCCGTCCAGGGCCGCGCCGCGTACCTGCCAGCTGCTCGCGTGGAGTTCGAGGCGCAGGGGGCGGCCGAGGTCGTCGAGGGTGAGGTCGACGGAACCGGTGTGCTCGCCGGCGAGCGTGGTCAGCTGGGAGACGTAGCGCCAGCCGGACGGGCCGGGGGCGCAGTGGAAGTGCTCGTGGGCGAAGGGGGTGTGATCGTGCGGATCGTGGAGCGAATAGCGGCCGCGGGGCATCGGGGTCCTGGGGGGTGACAGGGCGGCTGGTCCGGTCTGTTCTGGTCCGGTCTGTTCTGGTCCGGTCTGCTGCGTCGTCTCGGCGGGCGGGTCGGGCGGGCCGGCGGCCGGTTCCGGCGGTTGGCCGAAGGGGCAGGCCCCCGTCACGGGGGTGCGGGGGCCTGTCCCGGAGGACCGATGAGGGTCTGCCCGGTGCCGAAGGACGCGTCAGTGCACGGACGCGCCCTTCAGCGGGTGGGCTGCGGTGTGGGCTGCGGACTCAGTAGCGGTACTGGTCCGACTTGTAGGGGCCGTCGACCTCGACGCCGATGTACGCCGCCTGCTCCGGGCGCAGCGTGGTCAGCTTGACGCCGAGTGCGTCGAGGTGGAGGCGGGCGACCTTCTCGTCCAGGTGCTTGGGCAGCGTGTACACGCCGGTCGGGTACTCGTCGGGCTTGGTGAACAGCTCGATCTGGGCCAGGGTCTGGTCCGCGAAGGAGTTGGACATCACGAACGAGGGGTGGCCGGTTGCGTTGCCGAGGTTCAGCAGACGGCCCTCGGACAGCACGATGAGCACCTTGCCGTCGGGGAACGTCCACGTGTGGACCTGCGGCTTGACCTCGTCCTTGACGATGCCGGGGATCTTCGCGAGACCGGCCATGTCGATCTCGTTGTCGAAGTGGCCGATGTTCCCCACGATCGCCTGGTGCTTCATCTTGGCCATGTCCGAGGCCATGATGATGTCCTTGTTGCCGGTCGTGGTGATGAAGATGTCCGCCTTGTCGACGACCTCGTCGAGGGTCGTGACCTGGTAGCCGTCCATCGCCGCCTGCAGCGCGCAGATCGGGTCGATCTCGGTCACGATCACCCGGGCGCCCTGGCCGCGCAGGGACTCCGCGCAGCCCTTGCCGACGTCGCCGTAGCCGCAGACGACGGCGGTCTTGCCGCCGATGAGGACGTCGGTGGCGCGGTTGATGCCGTCGATCAGCGAGTGGCGGCAGCCGTACTTGTTGTCGAACTTCGACTTGGTCACGGCGTCGTTGACGTTGATCGCCGGGAACAGGAGGACGCCGTCGCGCTGCATCTCGTACAGACGGTGCACGCCCGTGGTGGTCTCCTCGGTCACGCCGCGGATCTCCGAGGCGAGCTGGGTCCACTTCTGGGAGCCGTCGGTGATCGTGCGGTTGAGGAGTTCCAGGACGACGCGGTGCTCGTCGTTCTCGGCGGTGTCGACCGAGGGGACCTTGCCGTCCTTCTCGTACTCCACGCCCTTGTGGACGAGGAGGGTGGCGTCACCGCCGTCGTCGAGGATCATGTTCGGGCCGCCGGTGGGGCTGTCCGGCCAGGTCAGCGCCTGCTCGGTGCACCACCAGTACTCCTCCAGCGTCTCGCCCTTCCAGGCGAACACCGGTACGCCCCGGGGGTCGTCCACGGTGCCGTTCGGGCCGACGGCGATGGCGGCGGCCGCGTGGTCCTGGGTGGAGAAGATGTTGCAGGACGCCCAGCGGACCTGCGCGCCGAGGGCGACCAGGGTCTCGATGAGGACGGCGGTCTGCACGGTCATGTGCAGAGAACCGGTCACCCGTGCACCGGCCAGCGGCTGCGCCTCGGCGTACTCGCGCCGGATCGCCATCAGGCCCGGCATCTCGTGCTCGGCAAGGGTGATCTCCTTGCGGCCGAAAGCGGCCAGGGAGAGATCGGCGACCTTGAAGTCCTGTCGGTTGTCGACAGTCGTCATGGTGAGCTGCTCCTCGGGGTTGGTTCGAGAGGGTGGATACGGCTGGTCTGCGCGGCGGCGGACACAGGGGTGCCCCAAGGAGGACACAGGCATGCCCGCGTACGCGCAGCGCAGTCCGTCGGAGGCCCTCTCTCCCTCGGCCGGTCCGCACCGGGACCGCCCGACCGCCATCAGCAGCGACGTCTGGCTCCGTTCCAAGCTACACCGCGGGCGCGGGCGGCCCCAGTCCGCGTCCGGTCGGATCGCGCCGATCGCGGGCGGCCGGGAACGGCGACACGGCCGGCCCGTGGTGTCCGGCGGGCCCTGTCGGGTGGTGCGGGGCGGGCTCAGTGCTCGGAGGGCTGCGGGGTGGGGCCGCCCGGGGTGGCTTCCCGGTCGGGGCCCTTGGCGGCTTCGGCCTCGCTGTAGATGTCCGGTTCGAGGTAGATCACGCGGGCGATGGGGACGGCGGCGCGGATGCGGGCCTCGGCGGCGTTGATGGCGGTGGCCACCTGGCCGGCCGTGTCGTCGTGCTGGACGGCGATCTTGGCGGCGACGAGGAGTTCCTCGGGGCCGAGGTGGAGGGTGCGCATGTGGATGACGCCGGTCACGGTGTCGCCGTCGACGATGGCGGCCTCGATCTTCTGGACGTCTTCCAGGCCGGCGGACTCGCCGAGGAGCAGGGATTTGGTCTCGCCGGCGAGTACGAGGGCGATGAGGACGAGGAGGACGCCGATGCAGACGGTGCCGATGCCGTCCCAGACGCCGTCGCCGGTGAGGAGGGCCAGGCCGACGCCGCCGAGGGCGAGGACGAGACCGATCAGCGCGCCGAAGTCCTCCAGGAGGACGACGGGCAGCTCGGGGGCCTTGGCGCGGCGGATGAACTGCGACCAGGAGAGCTTGCCGCGCAGTTCGTTGGATTCCTTGATGGCGGTGCGGAAGGAGAAGCCCTCGGCGATGATCGCGAAGAGGAGGACGCCGACGGGCCAGTACCAGTGTTCCAGCTCGTGCGGGTTCTTGATCTTCTCGTAGCCCTCGTAGATGGCGAACATGCCGCCGACCGAGAAGAGGACGATGGAGACGAGGAAGGCGTAGATGTAGCGTTCGCGGCCGTAGCCGAAGGGGTGCTGGGGGGTGGCCTCGCGCTGGGCCTTCTTGCCGCCGATGAGGAGCAGGGCCTGGTTCCCGGAGTCGGCGAGGGAGTGCACGCCTTCGGCGAGCATGGACGACGAGCCGCTGAACGCGAACGCCACGAACTTCGATGCCGCGATCGCGAGGTTGGCGCCGAGTGCCGCCACGATCGCCCTACTGCCGCCTGACGCGCTCATGTGTTCGGGTTGTCCCTTCGCCTTCGTACGTGCGGTTCGCCGTTCAGGCCTTTGCCCGTCCTTTGCCGGTGGGTCATTCTTGCAGCCCGTTCCGGCGACGGTTGTTCTGGTATCCCCAAGCGCGGTCAGACAATCACTGTGGCGCGGAAGAGGGTGCCGGCGCCGGACGCCTCGGCCTTGTCGGCGGCGGGCACGAACACCGACTGGCCCGGGGTGAGTTCGTGGTCGCCGGCCCGCACGGTTCCGGCCGTGCAGAGCAGGATCTGCGGGGTGTCGCGGGTGAGGTCGTGGACGGGGCCGCCCTCGGAGAGGACGTGGCGGGACAGGCGGAACTCGTCGATGGGGGTCTCGTAGACCTCTTCGCCGTCGGGTGCGGCCTCGGGGCGCAGGACGCCGGGATCGCCGGGTTCGAAGCGGACGACGCGCAGCAGTTCGGGGACGTCGATGTGTTTGGGGGTGAGGCCGCAGCGCAGGACGTTGTCGGAGTTGGCCATGATCTCGACGCCGAGGCCGCCCAGGTAGGCGTGCGGGATGCCGGCGCCGAGGAACAGGGCTTCGCCGGGCTGGAGCCGGACGTGGTTGAGCAGCAGGGCGGCCAGGACGCCGGGGTCGCCGGGGTAGTGGTGGGCGATGCCGGCGTAGGGGGTGTAGTCGCCGCCGAGGCGGTCGCAGGCGGCGGCCGTCCGGGCGACGGTGTGGGCCGTCTCCTCACGGTCGGCGGTGAGGATCGCCGTGAGGACCTCGCGCAGGGCGGCGTCCTCCGGATGCGCGTGCAGGAGGTCGACGTACGGCTTGAGGGAGTCGACGCCCAGTCCGTCGAGGAGGTCGGCGGCGTGCGCGGGGGCGCGGAAGCCGCAGAGGCCGTCGAACTCGGTGAGGGCGCAGAGGAGTTCGGGCTTGTGGTTGGCGTCCTTGTAGTTGCGGTGCGGGGCGTCGACGGGGATGCCGCGGCGCTCCTCGTCCGCATAGCCCTGTGCGGCCTGGGCGAGGTCGGGGTGGACCTGGAGGGAGAGGGGGGCGCCGGCGGCGAGGAGTTTGAGGAGGAAGGGCAGGCGCGGGCCGAACCTGGCGACGGTGCGGTCGCCGAGCTCGCGGGCCGGGTCGGCGTCGATCACCTCGACGAGAGAGCCCCGGTCGGTGCGCGAGGGCGCGCCCGGATGGGCGCCCATCCACATCTCGGCCTGCGGTTCGCCGGTCGGCGCCGTGCCGAGCAGGTGCGGGATCGCGGTGGGGGAACCCCAGGCGTAGGGGCGGATGGTGTTCTCGAGGCGGTCCATGCGGTTCTCTCTGCCTCCCCTGGGCGTCGGTCGCCGGGCGTCGGTCGCCGGTCGTCCGGTCATCGGTCGTCCGGTCGTCGGGCGTCGGGCGTCGGGCGTCGGGCGTCGGGCGTCCGGTCGTGATCGGCGGACGGCCGGTGGGCGGATGACGGTCGGTGGATCAGGCCCCTGAGGCGAGCGCCAGGTAGACGGCCGCGAAATCCGTGGTGGCGATCAGCTCGGCGAGGGTGACCAGTTCGTCGCCCTCTTCGGGTTCGAGTTCGCTGATCGGCGTGTCGTGGCCGAGGGCCAGGTCGCGGGCGGCGGGGGCGGCGGTGAGGCCGCCGATGGGGCGATCGCGCAGCAGCACCACGCGCGCGTGCAGGGCGGGGGTCTCCTCGACGCGGTCGCGGAAGAAGTCGTCCGGATCGGCGCCGGCGGCGAGGGGACCGGCGAGGAGCGCGCTGTGTTCGGCGAGGGCCTCGGGAAGTTCGGCGACGAGGGCGGGACGGCCCGCGAGTTCGGCGAGGGCGGCGGCGAAGCGGCGGCCGGCGGGGCCGGCGGAGGTGCCTTCGGTCCAGATCACGGGGAGGGCGTCGGCGAGTTCGCCGGCCAGGGTCTTGGCCGGGTTGCTGTAGGTGGCGACGGCGGGGCCGCAGCGTTCGGCGACCTGGTCGAGCCGGTCGGCGACCGCCTCCAGCGCCTCGGGCGGGGCGGAGATCAGGGAGATCCGGTCCAGGAGGACGAGGAAGGGCGTCAGCAGGGCCCAGAGGACGCCGGGGGCGGAGGCGGCCACAGGGGGCTGCTCGTCCTGTTCGTACGGTGCGGTCGCCAGGGGGACGAACAGGCTGTGGCCCGTGGCGGCCGCTTCGGCGAGCGGGGTGCCCGCCGGGGCGACGGCGACGACGGTGCAGCCGCGGCGGTAGGCCTGCTCGACGAGGAGGGCGAGGCCGGGTTCGCTGCCGTCCGGGGTGGCGATCAGGAGGAGGTCCACGGACCCCGTCCAGCCCGGGAGTTCCCAGCGCAGGGCGCCCGCGGCGGGGGCGACGCCGGTGGGTGACAGGCGGACGACGGGGCAGGCGGCGCCGGCGAGCGTGCCGAGGAGGTCGGCGACGCTGACGGCGGCGGCGCCGGGACCGGCGATGAGGATGGCGCGGGGGCGGCCGTCCGGCGTGAGGTCGCGGACACCGGCCTCGGTCGCGTGCCGGGCGGCGGTGCGGACGCGGGCGCCGGCCTCGGCCGCGCCGCGCAGAAGTGCTCGGCGGTCGGCCTCGGCGAGGGCCTCCGGCGTGTCGAGCAGCGAGTCGTCGAGCATGGCGGCAGTCTCCGATCGCCGGGGGGGCGTCGTCGGTGTGCGGGGCCGGGGGTGGGGTGCGCGCGGGGAGGCTGCGGGGTTCGGCGGGGCCTGTGGGGGGCCGTTCCTGCTGCTCCCTGCGGTGCGTGGTCGCCCGGGTGGGGTCGGTGCTTGGCAGTGGTGCTCGGCATCGGGCGGGTGTGCGCCGGACGGGCCGGGCGCTCGGGCTGATGCCGGGGCTGGGGCGGCGGTCGCGGACGGGGCGCGGCGCGTGGTTACGCGGGGCGCCGGGCCTCGTCGACGAGGAGGACGGGGATGCCGTCGCGGACGGGGTACGCCAGACCGCAGTCCTGGCCCGTGCAGATCAGCTCGGTGTCCTGCTCCTCGAGAGGGGCGTGGCAGGCGGGGCAGGCGAGGATCTCCAGGAGGCCGGCTTCGAGCGGCATGGTGTGTCCCTTCGGGGTGGGCCGGTGTGCTTCCGGGCTGTGCCGGCGGGTGGTGCCGGGGTGTGCGGTTGTGCCTGGTCAGGGTACCGCCGGTGAAGGTGGGGCGTGGGGGGTCGGGTGGAACGCGGCGGGACCGGGCGCAAAGGCGGTCGGCGGTCGCCGCGCCGGGGCGATCGCGGCGGCGCCCGTCCTTCCCGCTCACCGGGCGTCAGCTGGGGTTTCGTGCTGTTCGTCGTTGCGCTGCGGGGTGCCCGGGCCGACGGCGCGCGCTGTCTGTGCTCGGCCGGGCTTTTCGGGCGGGGTCCCTGGGCGAGGACCTCGGCGAGTCCTCGCCCGCGTGCGGGGTGCGGTCAGGCCCGGATGATCGCCAGGGCCTCGTCCCGGATCTTGGTCATGGTCGGTTCGTCCCGGGCTTCGGCGTTGAGGCGCAGGAGGGGTTCGGTGTTGGAGGGGCGGACGTTGAACCACCAGTCGGTGGACGAGACGGTCAGGCCGTCGAGTTCGTCCAGGGTGACGTCCTCGCGGTCGCCGTAGGCCGCCTTGATCGCGGCGATGCGGCCGGCCTGGTCGGCGACCGTGGAGTTGATCTCGCCGGAGCCGCTGTAGCGGTCGTACTCGGCGACGAGGCGGGACAGCGGTCCGTCCTGCCCGCCGAGGGCCGCCAGGACGTGGAGGGCGGCGAGCATGCCGGTGTCCGCGTTCCAGAAGTCCTTGAAGTAGTAGTGCGCGGAGTGCTCGCCGCCGAAGATCGCGCCGCAGCGGGCCATCTCCGCCTTGATGAAGGAGTGGCCGACGCGGGTGCGGACGGCTGTGCCGCCGTGCTCGCCGACGACCTCGGGGACGGTCCAGGAGGTGATCAGGTTGTGGATGACCGTGCCCCTGCCGCCGTTGCGCGCGAGTTCCCGGACGGCCACCAGGGCGGTGATCGCGGACGGGGAGACCGGCTCGCCCCGCTCGTCGACGACGAAGCAGCGGTCGGCGTCGCCGTCGAAGGCGAGACCCAGGTCGGCGCCCTCTTCACGGACCCGCTTCTGGAGGTCGACGAGGTTCGCCGGGTCCAGCGGGTTGGCCTCGTGGTTGGGGAAGGTGCCGTCCAGTTCGAAGTACAGGGGGACGACGGACAGGGGAAGGCCGTCGAGGACGGTCGGGACGGTGTGGCCGCCCATGCCGTTGCCCGCGTCGACCACGACCTTCAGGGGGCGGATGCAGGTCAGGTCGACGAGTGCGCGCAGGTGTGCCGCGTAGTCCTTCAACGTGTCGGCCTCGGAGATCGTTCCGCGCTGCGGCGCCGCTTCGGGGGCGCCTGTGCACGTCCACCTCTCGACCAGTTCGCGAATCTGCGTCAGACCGGTGTCCTGGCCGACCGGGGCCGCGCCGGCCCGGCAGAGCTTGATGCCGTTGTACCGGGCCGGGTTGTGCGAGGCGGTGAACATCGCTCCGGGCAGGTTCAGCGCGCCCGAGGCGTAGTACAGCTGGTCCGTGGAGCACAGGCCGATCTGGGTGACGTGCACCCCGAGGGCCGCCGCGCCGCGGGCGAAGGCGCCGCTGAGGCCGGGCGAGGAGGGGCGCATGTCGTGGCCGACGACGATCGCCTCGGCACCGGTCACCTGGGCGAAGGCCGCCCCGAAGAGTTCGGCCAGCGACTCGTCCCACTGGTCCGGGACCACTCCGCGCACGTCGTACGCCTTCACGATCTGTGACAGATCAGCAGCCACGGCCAACCTTCCTGAAGTCCTGTAGGTCACCACAAACTACCCGTGCCGGTTCGGCGTCCGCCGTCGGGCCGCCGGGAAACGCGCCGGCGCGGTGACGCCGTCGGCTCCGGGGCGTCCGGGCCGCCGGGGCCGGTCCTTCGGGCACGCGCGCGTGCGGGCGGCCGGCCGGCCTTCGAGCGCCGTCAAGACGGTTTGGGCGGCGGGGAGTCGCGCGACGACGTGGGCGGGAGCGGCGAACAGGGCGCCGGCGGCGGTCGGTTCGCGGGCGCGGGGCACAACTCACCGCTCACCGCTCGGCGCGAGGGGGAGGAAGGACGAGAGGGGAGTACGGGAACCGGGTCAGTTGTCCGGGGAGCGCAGGACCCGCAGGTGGCCGCGGCGGGCGACCTCCATCGGGTCCGCCCTGCGTCCCGCGCCGCCGGCTCCGGCCGCGCGCTCCTGCGGACGGGCCGCCTCGCGGACGGCGTTGGCAAGCGCTTCCAGGTCGTCGCCGCTGGGGCGGGCGGGCGCCGACCCGTCGAGGAGCCGGACGACCTCCCAGCCGCGCGGGGCGGTGAGGCGCTCGGAGTGCTCGGCGCACAGGTCGTAGCAGTGGGGTTCGGCGTAGGTGGCGAGCGGACCGAGGACCGCGGTCGAGTCGGCGTAGACGTACGTCAGCGTCGCGACGGCGGGTCGGCCGCAGGCGGTGCGCGAACAGCGACGTACAGGGCTCACGACGTTGGACGGTACCGCACTCTTGAGCGGGCCGCGACGACTCTCCACCAGGTCACTCCACCGTGTCGTGTTGTGAAACGCCCCACGGGCCACTCCAGTCATACCCCGCTGACCTGCGCGAACACCAGCCCTTGAGCGGAAGTGGTCGTCGGAGCGCGGTCATCACTCGGCACAAACAGCAGCAATTGCCATGAGTTCGCCGGTCGCCGGGAAGTACGGAATCGAGCCTGATCTTGGCTGGAACGGTCGTTCCGCGACAGGGAGTGAGCGGCTGCCGACGCAGGCCGGGAAGCCGTGTGGGGCCCGGCGCAGGGGAGCGGCCGGTACTACGCTGCAGTGGTGATGGACAGCCCCGTACCGCCCCCCGCCGCAGGCCCAGGCCCCCGTCGTCGTGATCGCCACGGCCGGGGCATGCGAGGGCCGATCGCGCCCCCGCAGGTGCCGTTGGCCGCCAGCCGCGCGGACGTGTTCGCCGACCTCGTGCAGGATTCCGTGGAGCGCCTGGAGCGGCGGTGGCCGCAGCTCGCCGACATCGACTTCATGGTGCTGGAGGTGCCGCGGCTGGACGCGGCCTCGGAGCCGTGGAACGACGAGGCGGTCCCGTTGGGCGGGACGATCTCCGCGCGGGAGGGCCGGCGGGCCCGGGTCGTCGTCTACCGCCGGCCGGTCGAGATCCGCACCAAGGGGCGCGACGAGCGTGCCGCACTGGTGCACGAGGTGGTCGTGGAGCAGGTCGCGGAGCTGCTGGGGCTGACTCCGGAGACGGTGGATCCGCGCTACGGCGAGGACTGAGCACCGCCTCGCGCGCCCTTCGTCCGGGGCCCCTGCGGCCCTTCCGGGTTACTTCTGCAGCACCGTGACGTCCTCGTCGGCCTGGGGCACCGACACCGTCCCGCGGTCGTCGGGCAGGGTCTGGACGGTGAAGCCGGGGACGCCTTCCCGGGTGGACGTCAGGGTGCGGGAGGCGTAGACCGGGGTGGCCGTGAGGGTTTCGACGGTCAGGGCGTAGCTGCCCTTCAGGCCGGTGGGGACGGGGAGTTCGACGTCCTGGGTGGTTCCGGCGCGGACCGTGTACGTCTTGGAGACGGCCGTGCCGCCGCCGCTGCCGGCGGACGCGGTGACCTTGACCTTGGCGGCGCCCTCGGGGGCGGTCAGGGAGAGGGTGGCGCCCTTGGCGCTGTTGCCGGCGGCGGACGCGCGGCGGCCGACCGGGGCGGTGGCGGGGATGAACGCGGACTCCTGGGCGTCGCCCTTGCCGCGCAGGACGCGTACGGCGGCGGCGACCGGCACCGACTGGTCGGTGGGGGTGAGGATCAGGGATCCGGCCTCGCCGCGCGTGACGTCGCCCAGGTCGACCGAGACCGTCCGGCCCGCCTTGACGTGCACCGTCTCGTGCCCGGCGGGGGTGATCAGCCCTGAGGGCGAGGCGAGTTGGACTTTGAGGTCCGCGTCCGCGTCGCCCGGGGCGTAGGCCACCAGGCGGACGGCCGTGGCGTCCTTGGGGATGCCCGGGATGACCTGGGCGGGCGCCGGGTCGGTGGCGGCGGCCAGCCAGTCGCCGCCGAGTTTGTCGTCCAGGGCCTGCACGGCGGCTCCGAGGCGGCCGCCGCGGACGTTGACGTGGACGGTGAGGTCCTCCTGCTTCTCGCTGGTGAGCGTGGACAGCAGGATCGGCTCGCTGGAGTGGGCGGGGACGGTGAGGTCCTCCCCCGCCGTGGTCGCGAGGGCGCCGTCCTTGCCGTAGAGCTCGATGTCGACGACGGCGGCGGAGTCGTCCGGGTTGGTGAGATGGACGTAGTCGGTGCGGGCGGCGGCCGTGCTGACACCGGGGAACCAGAAATCCGTGTCGGGGGCGGAGCAGGCGAGGCCCTGCAGGCCGCGGCCGCTGCCCGCGGCGACCTCCGTGGTCTCCTGGACGGTCCAGCCGGGCGCGAACTGGCCCTCGGCGGTGCCCAGGAGTGCGGGCGCGTCGCCGCCCGTGGTGTCGCCGACGGCCGGGGCGCCGGGCGCCTTGGGGGTGATGACGGGCTTCACGGCCGTCTTTTTCTTGCCGCTCGTCTTGCCGGTCGGCTTCCCGCTCGCGTTGCCGGTCGGCTTCCCGCTCGGCTTGCCGCTCGCAGCGCCGCTCGCCGGGTCCGCCGACTCCTCGGCGGCGGGGACCAGTTCGGCCCTGCCGTCGTCGCCGGCGCCCTTGGTGACCGGCGTGAAGGACGTGTACGACGTCTCGGCGAGGTCGGAGGTGCTGGGTGAGGGGCAGAGCAGGCTCGTGCGCTCCACGGGCAGTTCGGCGGCCGCCTTGGCGGTGTCCTGGCCGGGGACGTCCGGCTGGTCGAGCGCGGCGAACCCGGTGACGGCGGCCAGCGCGGCCGTGCCGGCGATCAGGGACAGGGTGGTGCGGTTCACTGCTGGCTCCCGTCGGGACGCTCGTCGCCGGTGTCGTGGGGGCGCCGGTCCGGGTCGTGGGCGGGGTCGTACCCGCCCTGGCCGTAGCCCGACGGGTCGTAGCCCTGCTGCTGGTAGGTCTGGTCGTACGACGCCTGCCGGGCCTGGCCGTCGTAGGCGTACGGGTCGTACTGGCCTGCCTGGTAGGGGTCGTAGGCCTGCTGGTCGTAGCCGCCCTGCTGGTACTGCTGGGCGCCCGGGTACTGGTCGCCCTGGTACTGCTCGCCCGGGTAGCCGCCGTACTCGGCGCCGGCGTAGGCCGACCGGTCCCAGTCGCCGTAGGGCTGTTGCTGCGGGACCGCGGTGGGGGGCTGTTCCTGCGCGGGGAGGGCGAACCCGTCGTCCGGGCCGCTTTCCTGGGGTTCGGCCTCGGCCTCGGCCTGGGCGCGCAGGCGGCGGGCGCGGCGGCCCTCACCGTCGACGGCCTGGGCGGGGATCGGCTCCTCCTCGGGGAGGTCGTCGTCGACGTCACGGCGGCGGCCGGGGAGGGCGAGGACGACGAGGACGAGCGCGAGCAGGCCCTGGGCCCACAGCCAGGCGGTGTGGGTGAACGGGTCGTCGTAGGTGACGTCCAGCCTGCCGCCCGAGGCGGGGAGTTCGAAGCCCTGGGCCCACCCGTCGACGGTGGTGGGGGTGAGGGCCTTGCCGTCGAGGGTGGCCGTCCAGCCGTCGGCGGCGGCGTCGGCCAGGCGCAGCAGGCGGTTGCCGGAGCCGTCGGGGACGGTGGTGTGGATGTCGACGGGGCCCGCGGCGACCGGGGTGGCCGCGCCCTTGCCGGAGTCGGCGACGACGGCGGCTCGGGAGACCTCCTGGCCGACCCGCCACAGGGCGCTGCCGTCCTGCTGGCTGAGTCGCTTCAGGCCGGGTGTGGCGTCCAGGACGCGGGTGGCCTCGCGGGGCGCGCCCTTGTGGACGAGGACGTAGCCCACGGCGAACTTGCCGAGCTGGTCGGCCTGGTCGGCGCCGGAGCCGGCGACGAGGTTGGCGACGACCTTGTCGAGCTGCTTGTTCTCGCCGTCGGCGGCGGCGAGTTCGGCGTCGCCGAGGCGGGCGCCGGAGCCGCGGACCAACATGTAGCCGACGTGGGCGGCGTCGCTGTCGAGGACGAGGGTGCGGGCCTGGTCGCGGTCGCCGGCCTCCTCGGCGACGAACGCGGGCACCTGGACGGGGTCGCGGCGCTGCAGCGGGCCGTCGGCGCCTGCGATCATCCAGCCGGCGGCGACGAGCAGCGGGCCCGCGGCGGAGGCGAAGGCGATGAGCGCGGCGACCGGCTGGCGCCAGCCGAAGCTCTGTTCGGCGACACGCGTGCGTGCTCCGTCGGCGCCGATGACGGCGGCGGCGAGGAGGGCGATGCCGTAGACCAGGGTGGCGGGGCCGGCCCAGGTGGAGTCGTTGGACAGCACCGCGAAGACGAGGCCCACCAGGGCGACGGCCCAGGCCGTCCAGACGCCGAAGTGGCGTTCGGAGCGCAGCAGGGCGGCCAGCGCCGCGAGCACGACGCCGATGAGCATCAGGCCGTCGACGGTGCCGGGGCCGCCGGGGCTCGCGCCGAGCAGGTCGAACGCGGTGGCGGTGGAGGGGCCGTAGTCGAGGCCGGCCTGGGTGAAGAAGCCGAACGGCAACAGGGACAGCGACCAGGGCGCGAGGACCAGCAGGGGGGTGCCCAGCTGGGCCAGGAAGCGCGGGCCGTAGGCGGTGATCTCGCGGCGGCGCACGGCCAGGACCGCGAGGCCGAGGACGAGGGCGATGGGCCAGACGATCGGCGTGAACGCGGTGGTGATCGTCAGCAGCAGGGTGTAGGCCCAGGTGGCGCGCCAGCTGCCGCGGCCGCCGGAGCGTTGCGTCAGGCCGCTCGCGGCGGCGCCCGCGCGGGCGATGAGCGGCAGCAGGACGGCCAGGACGGCGGTGCCGACGCGGCCGCCGGCGAGGGCGCCGGTCGCGGCGGGCAGGAAGGCGTAGACGACGGCCGCCCACGCGCGCAGGAGGCGTGACTCGACGAGGGGGCGGGAGGCGAAGTAGGCGGTGAAGCCGGCCAGCGGCACCGAGCAGACGAGCAGCAGGGTGAGGGCGAGGCCGGTCGAGCCGAACAGCAGGGTGGCCAGGGTCGCGATGATCGCCAGGTAGGGCGGGGCGGCGGGGGTGCCGCCCACGCCGACCGGATGCCAGGCGTCCACGTAGCGCGACCACAGATCGGAGGCGTCCGCGGGGGCGGGCAGCAGGGCGCCGCCCGCGAGCGCGCCGCCGCCGAGCAGGTTGCGGCAGGCGACGAGGGAGACGAGCAGCAGGACCAGGAAGAGCACCGGACCGGGCTTGCGGGCGATGCGCTTGAGGCGCGCGAACTGCTCGATCTCCAGGAAGTCGGCGTCGTCGCCGCCGGGTCCGGACTCGACGGCGCCGCCGTGCCGGCCCGCTCCGGAGACGGCCTCGGGGTCGGAGGAGCCGAAGAAGTCGCCGACGGCCTGCTCGACGGTGGCCCGTACGGTCGCGCCGGGCGGCGGGAACAGGGCGCGCAGTTCGTCCTTGTCGACCGTCGGCTTTCCGCGCCTTCGGCGGCCGGCGATGATCCGCTCGGGGCGCAGCAGGGTGCTCAGCAGGCCGCGGATCTCGTCGAGGGCCTGGCCGGGGACCTTGCCGACGAGGTTGGCGACGGTCCGCAGGAGCGTGCCGAGGACCAGGCGGACGAGGATCCAGGGCAGCAGCGCGGTACGGCTGTTGACGAGGAGGGTGTAGACGGCGCCGGCCTTGTCGACCTTGTGCGGGGAGGCGGTGGTGCGGCCGGCGCAGTCGACGGCGCGGCGCTCGCGGGAGGCCGCCTCCGCGTGCCGTACGACGGCTTCGGGGGCGATGAGGACGCGGTGGCCTGCGGCCTGCGCGCGCCAGCACAGGTCGACGTCGTCGCGCATCAGGGGCAGCCGGCGGTCGAACCCGCCGAGCCGGTCGAAGACGTCGCGGCGGATCAGCATGCCTGCGGTGGACACGGACAGCACGGACCGGACGTGGTCGTGCTGGCCCTGGTCCTGTTCGCGGCGGTCCAGGCCGGTCCAGCGGCGGCCGGAGTGGGCGATGGTGACGCCGACCTCGAGGAGCTGGCGGCGGTCGTACCAGCCGCGGAGCTTGGGGCCGACGACGGCGACGTCGTCACGGCCCAGTTCGAGTTCGTTCTCCACCACGCGCAGGAGTTCGGCCAGCGCGTCCGGTTCGGGGGCGCAGTCGTCGTGCAGGAGCCACAGCCACTGGACGGGCTCGCCGTGCGGGAGCTCCGGCAGGTCGTGGGCGTCGTCGCGCCAGGTGCGGGTGACGGGGTCCCAGCCGCTGGGGCGCTTGAGGTACGGCAGTTCCTCGGGGGTGAGGAGGGGGGCCGTGCGGTTGGCCTCCTCGACGGCCTGGCCGAATCCGGTGCGGCGGGCGAGGTGCAGGACGCGGTCGTCGCCGAGGGCCTCGGTGACCAGCCGCGCGGAGTCGTCCGAGCTGCCGGTGTCGGCGGCCATCACGGACTGGACGGGGCGCTCCTGGCCGAGCAGCCCGGCGAGCGCGTCGGGCAGCCAGCGGGCGCCGTCGTGGGAGACGATCACCGCGGTCACGACATGACGCGGGAACTCAGGTGTGGCAGCGCCGTCTTGACGGGCTGCCGTGTGGCTGTGCACGGACATCGAGGTACGGGCCCCGGTTCGGTGGACTGCGGTGGACGCCTGCGCCGTATGGGGGCGGCGGGGTGTCTCGGACGAGCGCCCACACTATCGGCTGGGCAGGACGACGGCCCGCCGCCTGTGGACAACCCACCTGCGACGGGCCGTTCGGGCCCTCGTGCCCGGATGCGTCTCGATGCGCCTCGGTATCGGGACGTCCTGCCGCCGCGGCGCCGTCCGTCGCGCCGGTCGGGCGTGGACGGTCCTCAGACCGCCGCCTTCTTCAGCCTGCGGCGTTCCCGTTCCGACAGTCCGCCCCAGATGCCGAATCTCTCGTCGTTGGAGAGGGCGTACTCCAGGCATTCGGAGCGGACCTCACAAGCGAGGCAGACCTTCTTCGCCTCGCGGGTGGAGCCGCCCTTCTCGGGGAAGAAGGACTCGGGATCGGTCTGGGCGCACAGTGCGCGCTCCTGCCAGCCGAGTTCCTCGTCCGCGTCGTCGACGTCGACCAGCAGTTGCTGCACCAGCTCGGTCATGTGCGCCCCTCGCTCTGTCTTTCGCGTCCCCGTGACGTGGCCGTTACCGATTCCGGCTGAACGACACGAGTGAAATTACAAGTGTGCTGCTCCGGGCGAGTCAAGCCGAGATCTGCTATTGGGCCCCTTATTCACTCTGCGGAACCAAGGCCATGCGGAAAGTGTTCAAATCGCCATAAACCTTGACAAGCAGATGGAGCCCCGGAGGGCCACCGCCCCGCACACGCCTGTACGGGGAAAGACGCCCGGAGGTTCGATCCCGTTGCGGCACGCACGCGGAAGCGAACCGGATCACAGTCGGATCACGGGATCGCCGCAGGCTCGCGCGCCCGGCTTGTGCGCCATGTGTCCCGGTCACCCCCTGCACAAACCTTTCACCTCGCAGATAAACCGAATGAGGTGAACCACGTCCCACATACCGGGTGCCGAGTTGACAGTGCGGGTGTGAACCGGTGTCCTTGTGGGCATGCTCGCGAACTTGGCACTCACCTCGACCGGCTCCGCCGGGTCCCACGGTGCTGCCCTCGTTCGCTGTAGCTGTTGTCGCCGTACCAGCTGTTGAGCCCAACGCGCTCCGGCTGCACCCGTCGAGTCCACCGCGACTCGGCTGCTGTCTCCCTCCGGCCCACACCAGGGCGTCCCTGTTCCCCCGTGATCCGGGCGGACGGTCCGTGACACCCAGCGAGCCCCCCACCACTGCCGCCTCTTCCGCCGAGGAACCACGCATCCATGAACAGCGACAGCGACCTCCAGATCGCCGGCGACATCCTCGAAGTCCCCCACCTCCTGCAGGCGCCGCGCGAGCACCCGGCCACCGTGGCCGAGTTCGCCGGCCTCGCCCGCTCCGTCGCCGCCGACCGCGCCCGGTGGGAACACCTGGTGCGCTACGACGCGACGTCCCGCTGGTACCACCTGCTGCGCACCGGCCCCGGCTACGAGGTGTGGCTGCTGTCCTGGGTGCCCGGCCAGGGCAGCGGACTGCACGACCACGGCCGCTCCTGCGGCGTGCTCACCGTGCTGGACGGGGAGCTGACCGAGCGCACCGAACGCGGCAAGCGGGTGCTGGGGGCCGGGACGCAGCGCGTGTTCGCGCCGGGGTACGCGCACGAGGTCGTCAACGACGCGCTGGAGCCCGCGGTGAGCCTGCACGTCTACTTCCCGGGGCTGACGGAGATGCCGATGCACCCGCAGTCCCGCCCGGGCGCCGCCGACGCGGCCGCGATGGCGTGCGCCGCCCCCGGGACGTACGGCCCCGCGAACCCCGTCAGCGCGTAGCCGCGCCCCGCGTCCCGCGTCCCGGCTGGGCGGGCGGCGTTCGGGCGGCGTTCCACGGGTGGGCGACGCGCCTCGGCGGCGGGCGGCGGACGCCGTTCACCCGTACGGGCGGCCGGGTCGTCCACAGGCGGGCGGTAGTCCACAACCGCCCGTCGCGCTGTCCCGGCCGCCTGCGAGACTTGCTCCCATGCGCATTGTGGTTCTGGCAGGCGGCATCGGCGGTGCCCGGTTCCTGCGCGGTCTGAAGCAGGCCGTGCCGGACGCGGACGTCACGGTCATCGGCAACACCGGCGACGACATCCATCTCTTCGGGCTGAAGGTCTGCCCGGACCTCGACACGGTGATGTACACGCTCGGCGGCGGCATCAACGAGGAACAGGGCTGGGGGCGGGCCGAGGAGACCTTCCATCTGAAGGAGGAGCTCGCCGCGTACGGCGCGGGGCCCGGCTGGTTCGGCCTGGGCGACCGGGACTTCGCCACGCACATCGTGCGGACGCAGATGATCGGCGCCGGGTATCCGCTCAGCGCGGTCACCGAGGCGCTGTGCGACCGGTGGAAGCCCGGCGTGCGGTTGATCCCCATGACGGACGACCGCGTCGAGACCCATGTGGCCGTCCAGGTCGACGGTGAGCGCAAGGCCGTGCACTTCCAGGAGTACTGGGTGCGGCTGCGGGCGTCGGTGCCGGCGGAGGCGGTGGTGCCCGTAGGCGCGGAACAGGCCAAGCCGGCGCCGGGGGTGCTGGAGGCGATCGCGGAGGCGGACCTCGTGCTGTTCCCGCCGTCGAATCCGGTGGTCTCGGTCGGCACGATCCTCGCGGTGCCCGGCATCCGCGAGGCGATCGCCGAGGCCGGGGTGCCGGTGGTGGGCCTGTCCCCCATCGTCGGGGACGTGCCGGTGCGCGGCATGGCCGACAAGGTGCTCGCGGCGGTCGGCGTGGAGTCGACGGCCGCGGCGGTGGCCGAGCACTACGGCCCGGGACTGCTCGACGGCTGGCTCGTCGACACCGTGGACGCCGGCACCGTGGAACGCGTGGAGGCGGCCGGGATCCGCTGCCGGGCCGTGCCGCTGATGATGAGCGACCTCGACGCGACGGCGCAGATGGCCCGGGAGGCGCTGCGACTGGCGGAGGAGGTGCGGGGCGCGTGAGCGAGTCCTGGGAGGGCGGTTACCGGGTCTGGGCCGTGGCCGGGCTGCCCGAGGTGCGGGCCGGAGACGGCCTCGCCAAGCTGATCGCCGCCGCCGAGCCGGGTCTCGCCGACGGGGACGTCCTGCTGGTCACCTCGAAGATCGTGTCCAAGGCGGAGGGGCGGACCGTCCGGGCGGACGACCGGGAGGCGGCGATCGACGCCGAGACGGTCCGGGTGGTGGCCCGGCGCGGGCCCCTGCGGATCGTCGAGAACCGGCAGGGTCTGATCATGGCCGCCGCCGGGGTCGACGCCTCCAACACCCCTGCGGGGACTGTGCTGTTGCTGCCCGAGGACCCGGACGCGTCGGCGCGGGCGATCCGCGACGGGCTGCGCGCCGAACTCGGCGTGGACGTCGGGGTCGTCGTCACCGACACCTTCGGGCGGCCCTGGCGGGCGGGGCTCACCGACGTGGCGATCGGCGCCGCCGGGGTGCGGGTGCTGGACGATCTGCGCGGGGGCGCGGACGCCTTCGGCAACGCGCTGAGCGCGACGGTCGTCGCCACGGCGGACGAGCTGGCCGCCGCCGGCGACCTCGTGAAGGGAAAGGCCGCCGGGCTTCCGGTGGCCGTGGTGCGCGGTCTGGGGCGCCTGGTCGGGACCGAGGGCGCCGAGGAGGGCGCCCGGGCGCTCGTGCGGGGGGCGCGGGACGACATGTTCCGGCTCGGGACCTCGGAGGCGGTGCGGCTGGCGGTCACCCAGCGGCGGACCGTGCGGTCCTTCACCGACGAGCCGGTCGATCCCGGCGCGGTGCGCAGGGCGGTGGCGGCGGCCGTCACCGCGCCGGCCCCGCATCACACGACGCCGTGGCGGTTCGTGCTGCTGGAGTCGCCGCAGGCGCGGACCCGGCTGCTGGACGCGATGCGGGACGCGTGGATCGCGGATCTGCGGCGGGACGGCAAGTCCGAGGAGTCCATCGCCCAGCGGGTGCGGCGGGGGGACGTGCTGCGCAACGCGCCGTACCTCGTGGTGCCGTGTCTGGTGATGGACGGGTCGCACACCTACGGCGACGCACGGCGGGACGCGGCCGAGCGGGAGATGTTCGTGGTCGCGACCGGAGCCGGCGTGCAGAACTTCCTGGTCGCGCTGGCCGGGGAGCGGCTGGGCTCCGCGTGGGTGTCGTCGACGATGTTCTGCCGGGACGTGGTCCGGGACGTGCTCGCGCTGCCGCAGGAGTGGGACCCGATGGGAGCCGTGGCGGTCGGGCACCCGGCGCAGGAGCCCCGGACCCGGCCGGAACGCGAGGTGGCCGACTTCGTCGAGGTGCGCTGACGGCGAGGGCGTTCGAGGAGGAGGCGCCGGGGGCGCGGGAGCGGCCGCCCGGGCCCCCGGCTCCGCGGTGGAGGTCCGCTGCCGGAGCGGTCCGCGGGCCGACGCGGGCGGAGGAGGGCGGAGGAGGGGAGGTCTCGGCGCGGTTGGCCCGTCGCGTGGGGGTGAGACGTTCGTGACCCTCGGGTGGTCCGCGAGGTGGTGGGCGGACGGGTGCGCCTACTCTCGTAGCAGCCGTTTCCGTATGACCCGGGACTTCCACGTGGCAGGACGCTTCTCTCCCCGGCCCACGCGCACCACCGTGCGCGGCGGGCAGGTCGGTGTGCCCGCGGGTGTGCCGCGGCAGGCGTCCGCCCCCGGGCGGGTGCGCGACTGGGCGCCGGACGGGCCCGTCGAACTCGGGCTGGTGCTCGGGCCGCTGCGCCGGGGGCCGGGTGACCCTACGTTCCGGGCGACGCCGGACGGGTCCGTGTGGCGGGCCAGCCTCACCCCCGCCGGGCCGGGGACGCTGCGCGTGAGGGCGCGCGACGGCGCGGTGCGCGGCGAGGCGTGGGGGCCGGGGGCCGAGTGGTTGCTGGAGCAGTTGCCCGAGATGCTCGGCGCTGCGGATACGCCGGAGGAGTTCGAGCCCCGGCACCGGCTGGTGGCGATGGCCCGGCACCGGCGGCCGGGGCTCAGGCTGGTGCGGACCGGGCTGGTGCTGGAGTCGTTGATCCCGTCGGTGCTGGAGCAGAAGGTCACCACCGACGAGGCGTACCGGGCGTGGCGGCTGCTGGTGCGCAAGTTCGGCGAGCCGGCGCCGGGGCCCGCGGCGGGCGGGCGGCTGTGGGTGATGCCGGCGCCGCGGACCTGGGCGTTGATTCCGTCGTGGGAGTGGCATCGGGCGGGGGTCGACGACAAGCGGGCGTCGACGATCCTGCGGGCCGTGCGCGTGGCGGGGCGGCTGGAGGAGGCGATGCGGATGGCTCCGGCCGAGGCGCAGGCGCGGCTGGAGGTCGTGCCGGGGATCGGGCCGTGGACGTCCGCGGAGACCGTGCAGCGCAGTCATGGCGCCGCGGACGCGGTGACCGTCGGGGACCTGCATCTGCCGGGGATCGTGGGGTGGGCGCTGGCGCGGGACCGGGACGCCGACGACGCGGTGATGCTGGAGTTGCTGGAGCCGTACGCCGGGCAACGGCACCGCGCGGCTCGGCTGATCCTGCTGAGCGGGCAGACGCCGGCCCGGCGGGTGCCGAAGATGCCCAGGTGGGACATCGGGACGTTGTGAGGGACCGCACCGCGTAGGCGGGGGCGGGGCGAGGGGGTCTCGCCCCCACCGCCCCTGCCCGATCCGCAGGGGAAACTCGGGCCGCGCCGGTCACCGAAACCGAGCGAGCCTCGGGTCCCGCCGGTCACCGAAACCGAGCGGACCCCGGGAGCCGCCGGTCACCGGAAATCGGGTTACTGGTCCGACGAGAAGCGGACCGCGCCCGCCGGGATCCTCGCGTCGCACCACACCCTCGCGCCCTCGCGGAGTTCGTTGTCGGGGCCGACGACCGCGCCGTCGCCGATGACCGTGCCGGTGAGGACGGAGCGTTCGCCGACGCGGGCCCGGGCGCCGATGAGCGAGTCGGTGATCACCGCGCCGGGTTCGATCACCGCGCCGGGCAGGATCGTCGAGCCGAAGACCCGCGCGCCCTCGGCGACGAACGCGCCCTCGCCCACCACCGTGCCGCCCGTCAGCTTCGCGTCGGGGGCGACCCGCGCCGTCGGCAGGATCAGCCGGTCGCCGCACCGGCCGGGGACGGCGGGAGAGGGGGCACGGCCCAGGACCAGGTCCGCCGAGCCGCGCACGAACGCCGCCGGGGTGCCGAGGTCCAGCCAGTACGTCGAGTCGACCATGCCCTGGAGGTGCGCTCCGGCCGAGAGGAGGTCGGGGAACGTCTCGCGCTCCACCGACACCGGGCGGCCGGCCGGGATCGTGTCGATGACCGAGCGGCGGAAGACGTACGCCCCCGCGTTGATCTGGTCGGTGACGATCTCCTCGGGACTCTGGGGCTTCTCCAGGAACGCCAGGACCCTGCCCGTCTCGTCGGTGGGGACCAGCCCGTACGCCCGCGGGTCCGTCACCTGGGTGAGGTGCAGGGAGACGTCCGCTCCCGTCGTCTCGTGGGTGTCCACCAGGCGGGCGATGTCCAGGCCGGTGAGGATGTCGCCGTTGAAGACCAGGACCGGGTCCTCGGGGCCCGAGGTGAGGCGCGACGCCACGTTGCGGATCGCGCCGCCGGTGCCGAGGGGTTCGTCCTCCGTCACGTACTCGATGTGCAGGCCCAGGGCCGAGCCGTCGCCGAAGTACGGTTCGAAGACCTCGGCCAGATAGCTCGTCGCCAGGACGATGTGGTCCACGCCCGCCGCTCGCGCCCGCGCCAGCTGGTGCGTGAGGAACGGCACCCCCGCCGCCCTGACCATGGGTTTGGGCGTGTGCACCGTGAGGGGGCGCAACCTGGTGCCCTTGCCGCCGACCAGGAGGATCGCTTCAGTCACCTTCGTCTCTGCTTCCTGCCGGGACCGGCCGAACTGTCATTCGGCCGGCCAGTGTATGCAGACCCTTGTGTGGCGACTTCCAGGCCAGGGGCGTTGTGTCCCGGTCCCGGCGGACTGTCCCTCCGACGGCTACGGAATGTGCCCCCATCCGGATGCGCGCTCCGCCCGTTCGGGGGCATGCGGCCTCCGGGGCCCCGGCGGGCCCCGGAGCTCCGAGCGCGACCTACCGGTTCAGCGCCCCTGGTAGCGCGCCGCGGTCGAGCGGGCCGAGCCGAGTTTGCCGTAGAGCTGTTTGCCGGGGCACTCCGTGGCGAACCCGTCCCGGTGGCCCGAGATCACGTTCAGCCGTACGCTCTTTCCCTTTCCGTAGAGATTGCCACCCCCGGACGTCAGGTATGTCTTTCCGTTGGGGTTGGCGCCGAAGAGGCCGAGCTTCCACGCCGTCAGGCGGGCGACGGCGTCGACCGTGGCGGCGGTGGGCTGGGCGCTGCCGAAGGTGCCGAGGACGGCGACCCCCATGCTGTTGGTGTTGAACCCGAGGGTGTGGGCGCCGAGAACCGGCTCCGCCACTCCCCCGGCGCGGCCCTCGTAGATCGTGCCGCACTTGTCGACGAGGAAGTTGTAGCCGATGTCCCGCCAGCCCATGCTCTTGACGTGGTAGCGGTAGATGCCGCGGATGACGGAGGGGGCCTGGGCGCACGTGTAGCTGTTGCCCGACGCCGTGTGGTGCACGAACGCGGCCTTGACCTTCGTCGTGTACCGGAAGCCGCTCTCGCGCAGGCTCTCGTCGGCACCCCAGCCGCGGCGGGTGACGATGGTCGGGCGCGGGCCGATGTACGGCTTGGTCCGCTGGGCCTGCGTCAACTCGTCGCCGCGCAGCGCGAAGAGCTCGTCCTCGGTGGCCGGGCGGTCCAGGGCGGGGATCTCCAGGGCGCCGAGCGCGGCGAGGGGTTCGTTGGCGGCGGAGGCCGCGAGGGCCTCGGCGGACGTCTCGGTCGTTCCCGGCGGGCCGGCGTTCTCCCAGGTCGTCCCGGCGTCGGTTCCGTCCGGTGGCTCGGTTCCGTCCGGTGGTTCGGGTTCGCCCGACGGGTCGGCTTCGGGGGGCAGCGCCCCGCGCGGGGGGCCCGCCGGGGCGTGCTCGGGGGCCGCCTCGCCCGGGTCGACCAGGTCCAGGCGCAGGCCGGAGGGGAGCGGGACGACGGCCGAGAGGGTGCGGGCGCCGCGGCCCGTCTCCTCCGTGCGGTGTTCGTTATCCGGGCGGACGCGGACCTCGACGCCATCGGAGTCACCGACCCAGAGCGGGGCCGTGGCGCCGCGGACCCGGCCCGAGGCGCTCTCGGTGGTGCCGGGGTCGGCGCCGTGGTCGGCGTTGTGGGTGTCGACGTCCTGCCAGCCGGTCCAGGCGTCGCCGCCGGCCGGGCGGGTGCGGACCTGGACGCGGCCCTGGAGTTCGGTGGACGGGTCGTCCCAGACGACCCCGAGGAGGGAGAAGTGGCGTACCTCGCGGCGGGACAGGCCCTGGCCGGGGCCGCCGCCGGCGCGG
The DNA here is from genome assembly GCF_042880855.1 of Streptomyces sp. NPDC058291. Lineage (NCBI taxonomy): Bacteria > Bacillati > Actinomycetota > Actinomycetes > Kitasatosporales > Streptomycetaceae > Streptomyces > Streptomyces sp. NPDC058291. The sequence continues at coordinate 56,334 of NZ_JBHVYK010000030.1, read as the reverse complement.
TCACCGGTGAGGGGGGCGAGGGGCAGCGACTGGGTGCTGCCCGGGAGACCGGGTAGGCCGGCAAGGCCGGGTCGGGTCGCAGTGGTCCGGGCGTCGGGGCTGGTGGCCGCGGCGGTTCCGGCGGACGCCGCCTCCGCGGCCGGTGCAGGTCGCACCGTCGCCGCGTCGGCGGGCGGCGTCAGCGGGAGGGCGAGAGCCGCCGCGCAGGTGACGCCGATCGAGGAAGCAAGCAATCCACGCATGCCAACGATCGTGGACATAGTCATACATATCTGTCCATCGGGGAATTGACGGGGCGTCGGCGTGCATTCCGCCGAACCGGTGGCTTCGCGAAGGCCCGGCGGCCGGTGCGACGGCCGGTGCGGCGCGTACGCTTCTGCGGGTGACTGCCACCGATCGCACCCCTGCCGACCTGCTGCGTTCCGCACTGTCCGCGGATCCCGCGCGCCCCCTGGTGACGTTCTACGACGACGCCACGGGCGAGCGGGTCGAATTGTCCGTGGCCACCTTCGCCAACTGGGTGGCCAAGACCGCGAACCTCCTCCAGGACGGGTTGTCCGCACAGCCGGGCGACCGGGTCGCGCTGCTGCTGCCCGCGCACTGGCAGACGGCGGTGTGGCTGCTGGCGTGTTCGTCGACGGGGGTCGTGGCGGACGTGGCCGGAGATCCGTCGCGGGCCGACTTCGTCGTGGCCGGGCCCGGGCGGTTCGAGGCGGGGCTGGCCTGCCGGGGCGAGCGGTACGCGCTGTCGCTGGCCCCGCTCGGGCGGCGGTTCGTGCCGGGCCCTCCGCAGGGGTACGACGACTACGCGGTGGACGTCCCGAGCTTCGGGGACCGGTTCGCGCCGTACGCCCCGGTGGATCCGGAGGAGCCCGCGCTGATCGTCGCCGGGGCCGAGTACACCGGCGCCGAGATCGTGGAGCGGGCGCGGGCCGAGGCCTCGGCACTGGGGCTGACCGGGCCCGACTCCCGGCTGTTGTCGGGGCTGCCGTACGACACCTGGGAGGGGCTGAGCGCCGGACTGTACGCGCCGCTGGCGAGCGGCGGCTCCGTGGTGCTGTGCCGGAACCTGGCGCAGGCCGACGAGGAGACCGTGGCTCGCCGGGTGGAGAGCGAACGGGTGACGGCGACGGCCCGGTAGCCGCCCGGGGGCTGATCGTGCGGGCGGTGACGCCACCCGGGGGGGTCCGTGCGGGCGGTGACGCCACCCGGGGGGGGCCGTGCGGGCGGGTGACGCCACCCGGGGGTCCGTGCGGGCGGTGACGCCGGGGGCCGCCCGGTTCGGCGGGCTGCTGCCGAGTCTCGCAGGGGCGGAATCCTCCCTCTGGCTCACCCTCGTCGGCTTCGTGCCCCTGGCAGCCCGGGGCGTCCCGGCGGGTCCTCTGCGCTCCCCCGTCTGACCTTCGGCGCGCACCCGGGAGACGCCGCCCCCGGTCCTGCCCGCCCCTCACCGACGGTCGTCGTCTCGAAGGCCTCACCCGTCCGGCCCTTCCCAGGCGTCTGCGCCGCCCCGCTCGCGCCATCGTCGTAGGAGCGGCTCGACGCGCTCGTGCGCCGAGGCGGGAGCGGGCCGGGCACGGCAGCGGGAGGGGGATCGGGCGTGACGCACAGCGCGGGGCGGGACGGCGGGCCCCTCGGGCCGGGGACGGGGGCGTCCGCCGACGGGCGGGGCCTCGCGCGACGGCGCCGGCGGCGGTGGGCGCGGTACGGGGCGGGGGCGGTGGCGGTGATCGTCCTGGGGGCCGGGGTGGCCGGGTGGGCGGTCTACGTGAAGCTCGACGGGAACATCACGCCCGACGAGGCGGCCGCGGCGGAGCTCGCGCGGTACGCGAAGGAGCGGCCGACGTCGTTGGTGAAGGGCGCGCAGAACGTCCTGCTGATCGGGTCGGACTCGCGGTCGGGGGACGGCAACGACGAGTACGGGCGCGACTCCGGGACCGAGCGGTCGGACACGACGATCCTGCTGCATCTGGCGGCCGGGCGGCGCAGCGCCACCGCCGTGTCCCTGCCGCGCGACCTGATGGTGGACGTGCCGGGGTGCCGGCGGCCGGACGGGACGCGCACCGAGCCGACGTTCGTGATGTTCAACTACGCCTTCCAGGCCGGGGGTTCGGCCTGCACGATCCGCACGGTGGAGAAGCTCACCGGGGTGCGGATCGACCATCACGTCGTCGTCGACTTCAGCGGGTTCAAGGACATGGTCGACGCCGTGGACGGGGTGCAGGTCTGCCTGTCGGAGCCGATCAGCGACAAGGCCGCCCGGCTGCGGCTGCCGGCCGGGAAGGTCACGCTCGACGGGGAACAGGCCCTCGGGTACGTGCGCGCCCGCAAGTCGCTCGGCAACGGCAGCGACACCGGCCGGATGGACCGCCAGCAGCGGTTCCTGGGGGCGCTCGTCAACAAGGTGCAGAGCAATGACGTCCTGCTGAACCCGGTGAAGCTGTATCCGGTGCTGGACGCGGCCACGTCGTCCCTGACCACCGACCCGGATCTCGCGAGTCTGCGCGGACTGTATGAACTTGTGCGCGACCTAGGGGACATTCCCACCGAACATGTGCAATTCCTGACCGTTCCACGGGAGTCGTACGTCTACAACGCCAATCGCGACCAGCTCGTGGAGCCCGAGGCGGAGAAACTGTTCGAGCGGCTGCGGACGGACACGCCGGTGGCGGTTTCTCAGGAAGTTCCCACGAAATCCCCCGCCGCGCGGCCGGGCGACTACGGGCCGTACCGGGCCCGCTCGGCGAACGACAAGGCTTTCCGGGCGGTTTCGCCCAGTCCGCCCGCTCCCACCTTCCGCGGCAACACCGCGGCCGGAGACGACTGCGGGTAAAGCGCTTGCCAAGCACAGCCCTACCGACGAACAGGAGTTCCAAGAAATAGGGCGAATTGCCCGGTTGTAGGGGCGTGGAATTTGTCACGGCCGTCGCTCGACGCTGAACTGGGCGGATAGTGTGAGCGATCCGGTGCACCCGGCCGCGAGGTCCTTCCTGGGGTCGCGCACCGTGTGACCGAGACCCGAGCGCCTTGGGGGAGAGGCGCCGCGTGGCCCCGACGGAGGATTCGGACAACCGTGGACGCGCAAAGCCGTGGGCGGGCGGAGAACATCGACCCCGCAGACCAGTGGGTACTCAACCCGAGCACCGGCGAATACGAACTGCGACTGAGTCCTTCCGCAGCGCAGTCGCCGGTGCCCGGACCCCGTAGATCCGGCTCCGGCAGGACCGGTGGCGGAGAGCGGGAGCCGGCGCGCGCACGCGCCGCGGATCCGGAGCGGCGCTCGCCGTCCTCGCCCACGAAGGCGACGGTGACGGCGGGCGCCGACGTGCCCGGTCCGCGCCGGCGACGCGGCGCGCCGCCGGAGGAACCGGCGAGCCGGCGCGGCCGGCGGCCGGTGCAGAAGAAGTCGCGGGCGAAGAAGATCCTGGTGTGGACCGGCGGGATCATGGCCTTCGTGGTCGTGGGCACGGCCGGCGCCGCCTACCTGTATCTGGAGCACCTCAACGACAACATCACGTCCGTCTCCGACGACGGCGCGAGCACCGGCGGGTTCAGCAAGGACAAGGCCATCAACCTGCTGGTGATCGGCACCGACAAGCGCACCGGCTCCGGCAACGAGGGCTACGGCGACTCCGGCAGCGTCGGCCACGCGGACACCACGATCCTGCTGCACGTCAGCAAGGACCGGACGAACGCCACCGCGCTCAGCATCCCGCGCGACCTGATCGTGGACGTCCCGGACTGCCAGACCGCGCAGGCGGACGGCACCACCAAGGTCATCAAGGGCACGGACGGCGTCCGCTTCAACACCAGCCTCGGACAGGACGACCGCACGCCGTCCTGCACCGTGCGCACGGTCACCGAGCTGACCGGGATCCAGGCGGACAACTTCATGGTCGCCGACTTCAACGCGGTGAAGACGCTGACCACCGCGGTGGGCGGGGTAGAGGTGTGCCTGGCCAAGGACATCGACGACGCCGACTCCCACCTGAAGCTGTCCAAGGGCACCCACCTGATCCAGGGCGAGCAGGCGCTGGCCTTCGTGCGCACCCGGCACTCGGTCGGCTTCGGCGGCGACCTGAGCCGGATCCAGATCCAGCAGCAGTTCCTCAGCGCCCTGATGCGCAAGCTGAAGTCGAACGACACGCTCTCCAGCCCCACCAAGATGATCAAGCTGGCGGAGGCGGGCACGAAGGCGTTGACCGTCGACTCCCAGCTCGACAGCATCAACAAGCTGAAGGACCTGGGGCTGGAACTGGGCAAGCTCGACATCAAGAACCTGACCTTCACCACCGTGCCGGTCGTCGACAACCCGGCCGAGAAGGTCAAGGCCACGGTCGTCCTCGACAACTCGGCGGCGCCCACCGTCTTCCAGATGATCAGGGACGACGTCTCGTTCACCGCGGTCAAGCAGCAGGCCGCGGCCTCGAAGAACGCGGCGGCCAAGGCGGCCGCGGCCCGCCTGAAGGGCGCTCAGTCCGCCGCCTCCGAGGTGCGGGTGCAGGTCATGAACGGCGGAGCGCCCCCCGGCAGCGCACAGGAGACTCTCAGCTGGTTGCAGAATGATGAGGGCGTGACGAAGTCCGAGAACGCCGGCAACGCGCCCGCGCCGCTGGCGAAGACGACCCTCGAGTACGCGCCCGACCAGGCCGCCCAGGCACGCAAGCTGGCCGCGGTCATGGGGCTGCCCGGGACCGCCCTCAAGCCGGGCAGGAGCGTGGAGAACGCGCAGGGTCTGCCGACCATGACCCTGACGCTGGGCAAGGACTTCAAGGGCGCCGGCGTTTCGCTCACGGCGGCGAAGGTGCCCGACACGGTACAGAAGTCCACAGCCGACAAGGTCCAGTGCGCCAAGTAGGTAACCCTTCGGGCCCGTCGTGCGTCTGACTGGACGCGGGACGGGCCCGTGTCAGGCGCACGGCGGGGAGGGGCAGGGCAATGACGGGGAGCAGCGGGGTGCGGGGGGAGGTTCCCACGGCCGAGGACACGACGTCATCGACCGAGCGGGAACAACGCGATCAGACCGCGGCCGAGGAGGGCGGCAGACGCGGCCGCGGACGCCGAAGCGGCCGGGCGGTCGGCCGGGAGACGGATCGCAGACGCAGACGTCGACGCGCGTTGCGCTGGTCGGCGACCGTGCTGGCGGTGGTGATACTCGGCGGCGCGGGGGCCGGATACCTCTACTACGAACACCTCAACGCGAACATCAGGCACGACGACCTGAACATCGGCGACGCCAAGGACCGGGCGGCCGGCACCCACGCCAACTCGGCCGGCCAGACGGCGCTGAACATCCTGCTGATCGGCTCGGACGCCCGTGACACCGCGGCCAACCAGAAGCTGGGCGGCGCCAAGTACGACTTCGGCGGTCCCCCGCTGGCGGACGTCCAGATGCTGCTGCACGTCTCGGCGGACCGCAGCAACATGTCGGTGGTGAGCATGCCGCGCGACACCCTGCTGGACATCCCCAAGTGCACCGACCCCGACGACGCGAAGACCTACCCGGCGGTGCGCGGCGAGATGACCAACGCCTCGCTCAGCCGTGGCGGCCCGGGCTGCACGGTGGCCACCTGGGAGAAGCTCACCGACATCCACATCGACCACTTCATGATGATCGACTTCTCCGGCGTCGTCTCGATGGCGGACGCGATCGGCGGCGTCCCGGTCTGCGTGGACGCCAACGTCCACTCGCACACCAGCGCCGGCAAGGGCTCCGGCCTGAAGCTGGAGAAGGGCACGCACTCCGTCAAGGGCGAGCAGGCCCTGCAGTGGCTGCGCACCCGCTACGGCTTCGAGGACGACACCGACCTCGCCCGCGCCAAGGCGCAGCACATGTACATGAACTCGATGGTCCGCGAGCTGCGCGCCAGCGCGAAGCTGACCAACCCCAACAAGCTGCGCAAACTCGCCGAGGCGGCCACGAAGGCCATCACCGTCGACGACGGCCTGGACACCATCGGCAAGATGTACGACCTGGCGGGCGAGCTGCAGAAGGTGCCCACCGACCGCATCACGATGACGACGATGCCCAACCGCTACCAGGGCGAACGGGTGGTGCCCACCGAGGACGCCGGGCAGCTGTTCCGTCTGGTGCGCGAGGACATCGCCCTGGACGGCAAGGACGCCGCCAAGGCCACCGCCTCCCCCGCGCCGACGGCGGTCGCCGACCCGGCGGCCGCGAACGACAGAATCGCGGTGCAGATCCACAACGGCACCTCCACGGACACCCGGGCCGCGGTCCGCGGCCGCGCGACGACGGTGGCGCAGGCGCTGGCCGGCAAGGGCTTCACCCAGGCCGTCGCGGACACCTCCGCGGCCACGGCCGTGGCGAAGACCGTGGTCAGCTACCCGAGCGACGACCTGCAGGGCGACGCCCTGGCGGTCGCCAAGGCTCTCGGCGTCCCGGCGGGCCAGGTGAAGAAGTCCACCGGCGTCTCCGGCGTCACGCTCGTCGTGGGCGCGGACTGGCGGTCGGGGACGACGTACAAGGCGCCGGTGAAGAACGACAGGACGCCCGACACGGCCGGCGCGATCAACGCCTCCGACACCAGCCAGTGCATGCACGTGGACCCGGACTACGTCTGGTAGTCCGGGTCCGGGGGGCCTCTCGGTGCTCAGTGCGCGTCGCTGAGCACCGCGGGCCGACGTGACGCGATGACCTTCCTGGCCAGCGCCTTCGGGCTGGTCAGGAAGCCGAACCCCCACGACATGTGCATGGTGGCGAGGGCCACGGGGATCTGCAGCCGTGCCTTCGCCGGGAGCCCCTTGCCGGCCGGCAGCGAGCCGGCGACGATCGCGGCGAGGTAGCCGGCCGGGATCAGGAAGCCGAGCGGGGTGAGCACGGCGCCCACCACGATGCCGGCGGCTATCGCGCACACCGCGGTGGGCGGGGCGAGGTAGCGCAGGTTGATGGAGCCCTCGTGGTAGCGGGCGACGACGTGCCGCCAACGGCCGTAGTCCTTGTACTGCTTGGCGAGCGCCCTGACGCTGGGGCGCGGCCGGTAGGACACCTTCAGCTCGGGCGAGAACCAGATCAGCCCGCCGGCCTCCCTGATCCGGAAGTTCAGCTCCCAGTCCTGGGCCCGGATGAACTCCTCGTTGTAGCCGCCCTGTTGCTCCAGCGCCGCCCGCCGGAAGACGCCGAGGTACACGGTTTCGGCCGGGCCGGCCTGTCCTCCCGTGTGGAAGGCGGCGTTGCCGACCCCGATCTTCGAGGTCATGGCCGCGGCGACCGCGTGCTCCCAGTCGTTCTCGCCCTCGGCGTGCATGATGCCGCCGACGTTCTGCGCGCCGGTCTCCTCCAGGAGCCGCACGGCGGTGGCGATGTAGTTCGGCGAGAGCATGCCGTGCCCGTCGACGCGGACGACGACCGGATGGCGTGAGGCCTTGATCGCGGCGTTGAGCGCGGCGGGCGTGCGCCCGGTGGGATTGGGGACCGTGTGCACGCGCGGGTCTTCGGCTACGAGCTGGGCCGCGATCTCGTCCGTGCGGTCCGTGGACGGACCGATGGCGATCACGACCTCCATCTCGCCGGCGTACTCCTGCGCGAGGATCGCTTGGACGGCTCCGCGCAGATGCCGCTCCTCGTTGAGGACGGGCATGATGACGGACACTGCGGGGAGCCGCACGTCGGGCTTGGCGTTCATAGGGGGCTCACGTTACCGCGAACGGGGGACACGGCCCGCCCCGCCGGGTGCGCTGCACCGGTCGGCAGATCGTATGGGCCTACCGTTCCAACGGCTGCCACGCCCTACGGCCGCCGCCCGGAGGTGCCCCGTATGCCCGTCACGCCGTCCCGGTTCCCGCGCCGCCCCCACCGGCGGCGCCGTCCGCCGCGTCCCCCCGCCCGACGCGCACGCCCCCGCTGGGCCGTGCGGGCGGCGAGCACGCTGTCCGTGGTGCTCCTGGCCGCCGCCGGCATCGGTCACTCGGTGATCAGCAGCCTCGACGCGGACATCGCCCGGGTCGACCCCTTCAAGGACATGAAGAACCGGCCGAGGGCCGGCCACGGCATGAACGTCCTGCTGGTCGGCACCGACGGCCGCGACCGGATCACGCCGCAGGAACGCCGCCGGTACCGCCTGGGCGGAGCTCCCTGCCACTGCACCGACACGATCATGATCGTGCACATCTCGGAGGACCGGGAGCGGGCCAGCGTGGTCAGCCTCCCGCGCGACTCGTACGCGCTGACGCCCCCGCACACCGACCAGGTGACCGGCAAGGAGCACGGCGGCCACCCGATCAGGCTCAACGCGGCGTACGCGGAGGGCGGTCCGCAGCTCACGGTCCGCACGGTGGAGAACATGACGCACGTGAAGATCGACCACTATCTGGAGGTCGACTTCACCAGTTTCATGAAGACGGTGGACGTCCTCGGCGGGGTGCCGATCTGCACGGCGCTGCCCCTGAAGGACGCGTACACGGGCCTGGACCTGGCGCCGGGCCGGCACACCCTCCAGGGCGGCGAGGCGCTGCAGTACGTGCGCTCCCGGCACGCGGACGCCTCCTCCGACCTGGGCAGGATGAAGCGCCAGCAGCGCTTCCTGGCGGCCCTGGTGGACCGGGCGACCTCCTCCGGGGTCCTGCTGAACCCGCTGCGGTTCCGGGACGTGACCCGAGCGGTGCTCGGCTCGGTGCGGGCCGACCGCGGCTTCGGCGCCGACGAACTGCTCGACCTCGGGCGGGCCATGCGCTCCTTCTCGCCCGCCTCCTCCGAGTTCGCGACCGTGCCCATCGGCCGGATGGGATTCCTGGTGAGGGGCATCGGCTCGACGCTGCAGTGGGACCCGGCGAAGTCCGCGCGCCTGTTCGCGTCCCTGCGCGACGACGAGCCCCTCGCGGTGACGGCCCGGGCGATCAGCCGCCGGGTCGTACGGGTGCCGGTGGCCCCGCAGCAGATCCGGGTGCAGGTCGAGAACGGCACCCGCACGCCGGGGCTCGGCCGGCGGGTGGACGCGGCGCTGGCGGCGGTGGGCTTTCGCACGACCCGGCAGCCGGTCGCCGCGACCGGTCCTGTCGCCCGGCGCACGGTCGTCGCCTACGACCCCCGCTGGGACCGTTCCGCGAAATCCCTCGCGGCCGCCCTGCCGGGCAGCGAACTGCGCGCCGTCAAGGGGCTCGGGCCGACCCTGAAGGTGACCGCGGGCGCGGACTTCCGGCAGGTGCGCACGGTGCGGGCGGCGGAGGCGGAACAGGGCGAGTTCGGGGTCGTCCGGGGCGACGAGGTGGGGTGCGCCCAGGAGAGCCCGTGAGGGGCGCTCGGTGCGGGAGACCGCTCTGATGGCGCGCGGCGCCCGGAGGGCGTAGGACAGGAGAGCGGGCGCTGCCGGGAGCAGCCCGGCTGCCTCCCCCGCACTCCCAGGATCCTCAGGAGGAGCCATGACCCAGCCCGGAACGATGACCCCGATGAGCCGGCAGATGCAGGACTGCGTCGAGGCGTGCATGTCCTGCCACAGCCTGTGCGAGGAGACCATGAGCTCCTGCCTGCAGATGGGCGGCCAGGCCCAGATGCAGATCATGCGCGCGCTCATGGACTGCTCCGAGACGACCCGCATGTGCGCCGACATGATGATGCGGCGCTCGCCCATGTCGGCCGAGATGTGCGCCCTGTGCGCCCAGGCCTGCGACATGTGCGCCGAGGCGTGTACGGCCATGCCGGACGATCCCCAGATGATGCGCTGCGCCGAGTCCTGTCGCCGCTGCGCCGAGATGTGCCGCACGATGGCGGGCGCCACCATGTGACCGTCGCCGACAACGCGTTCAGGGGCGCCCCCCGAGGACGCCCCTGGACTGTGCCCGCGCCGGCCTCAGCCGCCGGAGACGGTGACCTTCTCGTCGTTGTTCAGCTCGTTCACCAGCTGCTTCACCTTCGCCTTGTCCCAGACGAGGTTGCCGCCGCTGGAGCCCGAGATCGGCATGTTCAGCGAGGTGCCGTCACCGCCGTTGACGCCCTTCATCGCGAAGAACATGGACCCCAGGTCGTACAGGCCCATGTCCTTGTCGACGATCAGCGTGTCCAGTCCGGCGCTCAGCGTCGGGTACAGCTTGAAGGGGTTCAGGACCGTGCCGGGAGTCGCCACCTCGTGGGCGAGGGCGGCGAGGAACTTCTGCTGGTTCTTGGTCCGCTGCAGGTCGGACGCGGCGAACGCGTGCCGGGTGCGGACGAAGGCCAGCGCCTCCTCGCCGTTCAGCTTCTGCTTGCCCGCCTGGAAGTCGGCGCCCGAGTACTTGTCCTTGAAGGCCTTGTCGATGGTGATCTCGACGCCGCCCACCGCGTCCACGATGCTCGCGAAGCCGGCGAAACCGATCTCCACGTAGTGGTCGATGCGCAGGCCGGTGTTGAACTCGATGGTGCGCACGAGCAGCTCCGGGCCGTCCGTCGCGTACGCGGCGTTCAGCTTCACGTGCCGTCCGGTGCCCTTGAAGGTCTTGCCGGACTCGGAGCCGACGAACGTCGGGAGCTCCACGTCCGAGTCGCGCGGCAGCGAGACCAGCGTGTCTCCGTTGGAACCGACGTGCAGGATCATCATCGAGTCCGTGCGCTTGCCCTCGGCGGAGCCGGTGTGCAGCTTCTTCTTCTCCTCGGCGGACATGCCCTCGCGGCTGTCCGAGCCGACGATCAGGTAGTTCGTCCCGTCGCCGCCCTCGGGCCGGTCGATGACCTTCGACAGGTCGACCTCGCGCTTGAGCTTGCCGTCGGCCCAGAAGTACGTGCCGACGGTCGTGACGACCAGCACCGTGACGAGCGAGATCGCCGTCCACTTGATGCGGCGGCGCCAGTTCGGCGCGGGACGCGGGGCGCGGGCGTCGAAGTCGCCGGGCCCGCCGGAGTCGCCGCCGCCCCCGTAGACCTGGCCCGAGCTGTAACCGCTGTCGTAACCGGTCTGCTGGGCGTTGGTGTAGTCGCCGGACCCCTGGCCGTTGACGTACGACGGCTGCGGCGGGACGCCGGCTCCCTGCGGCGGGGCCGTCGGGCCACGGCGGACCTGCCGCATGACGCGCGCGCTCTCGGGCTCTGCGCCGGCGCTGCCGCTGCCGTACCGGTTGCCGCGGTCCCTGTCGGACCATCCCTCGGGCCAATCGTTCATGCGGACCAGTGTGCAGGGCAGGGCAGTGTGCCGTACAAGGGTCGTCGGAGAATCAGGGCCGCGCTGTTGCCAAGCTGACACAAAGTCCCGGGTTGTCCCCCTCGGCATAAGGTGGAGGACATGACAGACCAGGTCACCGCGGCGGACTCGGGCAGCAGCTCGGACATCCCGGGCAAGCCCACGTCCGCGTCCCGCACCACCCTCAGCCACATCATGACCCACGCCGACACCAACCTGCTGGGGACGGTGCACGGCGGGGTGATCATGAAACTCGTCGACGACGCGGCGGGCGCGGTGGCCGGCCGGCACTCCGGCGGGCCCGCGGTCACCGCGTCCATGGACGAGATGGCGTTCCTGGAACCGGTCCGCGTCGGTGACCTCGTCCATGTGAAGGCCCAGGTCAACTGGACCGGCCGGACCTCGATGGAGGTCGGGGTGCGGGTGCTGGCCGAACGCTGGAACGAGTCCGCCCCGGCGACCCAGGTCGGCTCGGCCTACCTGGTCTTCGCCGCCGTCGACGCCGACGGCAAGCCCCGCGCGGTCCCGCCGGTCCTCCCGGAGACCGAACGCGACGAACGCCGCTACCAGGAGGCCCAGATCCGCCGCACCCACCGCCTGGCCCGACGCCGGGCGATCATGGAGCTGCGCGAGCGCCGGGTGGCCGAGGGCTTCGAGGACTGAGCCGGACATCTTGGCGGGGCGGACGTCATGGCGGGGCGGACGTCGTAGCGGGGCGGAGCGCCTCGGTCGTCCGCGACGGCGAAGGCCCCCGGCAGCTCGCCGGGGGCCGGGCCGGCCGGGTCGGTCGGCGGCCGCGCGCTCGATCTGCGCGACCGCGTCCGACCTGCGCGAAGGACCGCTAGGGAAGGTTCCTGGCCATCACGATCCGCTGGACTTGGTTCGTGCCCTCATAAATCTGGGTGATCTTGGCGTCGCGCATCATCCGCTCGACCGGGTAGTCGCGGGTGTAGCCGTAGCCGCCGAGGAGCTGGACGGCGTCCGTGGTGACCTCCATCGCCACGTCCGAGGCGAAGCACTTGGCGGCCGCGCCCTGGAAGGTGAGGTCGGAGTCCAGGCGCTCGGACTTGGCCGCCGCCGCGTACGTGAGCTGGCGGGCCGCCTCGATCTTCATGGCCATGTCGGCGAGCATGAACTGGATGCCCTGGAAGTCGGCGATCGGCTTGCCGAACTGCTTGCGCTCCTGGACGTAGCCCTTGGCGTAGTCGAAGGCGCCCTGGGCGACCCCGAGAGCCTGCGCGGCGATCGTGATGCGGGTGTGGTCCAGGGTCTTCATGGCGGTCGCGAAGCCCGTGCCCTCCTCGCCGATCATGCGGTCGGCCGGGATGCGCACGTTGTCGAAGTAGACCTCGCGGGTCGGGGAGCCCTTGATGCCGAGCTTCTTCTCCGGGGCGCCGAAGGAGACGCCCGGGTCGGACTTCTCGACGACGAAGGCGGAGATGCCCTTGCTGCGCTTCGTCGGGTCCGTCACGGCCATGACCGTGTAGTACTCGCTGACGCCGGCGTTGGTGATCCAGCGCTTCACACCGTTGAGTATCCAGTGGTCGCCGTCGCGGACCGCCTTCGTCTTCATGCCGGCCGCGTCGGAGCCCGCGTCCGGCTCGGAGAGGGCGTAGGAGAACATCGCGTCGCCCTTGGCCAGCGGCGAGAGGTACTTCTTCTTCAGGTCGTCGGAGCCGGAGAGGATCACCGGGAGCGAGCCCAGCTTGTTCACCGCGGGGATCAGGGAGGAGGACACGCAGACGCGGGCCACCTCCTCGATCACGATGACCGTCGCGAGGGCGTCGGCGCCCGCGCCGCCGTACTCCTCGGGGACGTGCACGGCGTGCAGGTCGCTCGCCACCAGCGCGTCCAGCGCCTCCTGCGGGAAGCGTGAGTCCTCGTCCACCGCCGCGGCGAACGGCGCGATCTTCGCCTCGGACAGTGAGCGGATGGCGTCGCGGAGCATGTCGTGCTCCTCGGACGGGCGGTACAGGTCGAAGTCAGCCGATCCGGCCAAGATGTCCACACTCCAAAGACGCTGCGTTTACCGACGCTAATTACCGTTAAGTAACTCGAATTTTAAGGGTCTGCCGATGCCCGTAGTACGTGAGCTTGGCGACAAGGGATCTCCACCGGGGTGATCTGCCCGGTGAGGGGCGTCGGCACGCCCCGACTATGCTCGGGCGCGCAGCGACGGCAACCCCCACCAGGAGCATCCATGGCCCTCAAGATCACCGTGATCGGCACCGGCTATCTCGGCGCCACGCACGCCGCGGCCATGGCCGAACTGGGCTTCGAGGTGCTCGCGCTCGACGTCGTGCGCGAGAAGATCGAGATGCTCGAACGCGGTGAGACCCCCATGTACGAGCCGGGGCTGGAGGAGCTGCTGCGCCGCCACGTGGCCGGGTTCGAGGGATCCAGCGGGCGGTTGCGGTTCACCCAGGACTGGGCCGAGGTGGGAGCCTTCGGCGACGTCCACTTCGTCTGCGTCAACACGCCCCAGAAGCACGGCGAGTACGCCTGCGACATGTCGTACGTCGAGTCCGCCGTCGCCTCCCTCGCCCCGCACCTGACGCGGCCCGCCCTCGTGGTCGGCAAGTCGACCGTGCCGGTGGGCTCGGCCGACCGGCTGGCCCGCACGATCGCCGGCCTCGCGCCCGCGGGCGAGGACGCCGAGCTGGCCTGGAACCCGGAGTTCCTGCGGGAGGGCTTCGCGGTGCAGGACACGCTGCACCCGGACCGGATCGTCGTCGGGGTGCGCAGCGAGCGGGCCGAGGCGCTGCTGCGGCAGGTGTACGAGACGCCCGTCGGGGAGGGCACCCCGTTCGTCGTCACGGACTTCCCCACGGCCGAGCTGGTGAAGACGTCCGCCAACTCCTTCCTCGCCACCAAGATCTCCTTCATCAACGCCATGGCGGAGGTCTGCGAGGCCGCCGACGGCGACGTCGCCAAACTGGCCGAGGCCATCGGCTACGACGACCGGATCGGAAGGAAGTTCCTGCGGGCGGGGATCGGGTTCGGCGGCGGCTGTCTGCCCAAGGACATCCGCGCGTTCATGGCCCGGGCCGGCGAGCTGGGGGCCGACCAGGCGCTGACCTTCCTGCGCGAGATCGACTCGATCAACATGCGCCAGCGCGGGCGGATGGTCGAGCTGGCGCGGCAGGAGCTGGGAGGCGGTTCCTTCCTGGGCCAGCGGATCGCCGTGCTGGGCGCCACCTTCAAGCCCGACTCGGACGACGTCCGCGACTCGCCCGCGCTCAACGTCGCCGGGCAGATCCATCTGCAGGGCGGCCAGGTCACCGTGTACGACCCGAAGGGCATGGAGAACGCCCGCCGGCTCTTCCCGACCCTGGGTTACGCCGACTCGGCGCTCGACGCCGTGCGGGGCGCGGACGCCGTGCTGCATCTCACCGAGTGGCGCGAGTTCCGCGATCTCGACCCGGCGGCGCTCGGCGAGGTCGCGACGACCCGGCTGATCCTGGACGGACGCAACGCGCTGGACCCGGAGCTGTGGCGCAAGGCGGGGTGGACCTACCGGGCCATGGGCCGGCCGACCGCGTAGCGGCCGCGGACGACACGACCGCGCACGACGCCGGACGGGACGACGCGGGACTGGACGACGCGGGGCTGGACGACGCCGGACGGGACGACACCTTCGAACGACGCCGGACGGCACGACGCCGGACGGGACGACACGGCTTCGAACGACGCGGGACGGGACGACGCCGGACGGCCGGACGGGACGACGCCGGTTCGGCCGAGGCTCAGTCGGCCGAACCGGCGTCTTGCTGCATTCTGCACCACCGAGCTGTGCCCCGGCCGGTGAACTCCTTCGCCCGGTACCGACGCATCTCGGCGCGCGCCCCGCACACCTGCGTAGAGCACCGGCGGCCCCGGCCGACCGGGGCCGCCGCCGTAGTAGGCCCACTGGCAGGTCACGGCCTCGCAGGCCGACGCGGAGGACCGTTCACGGGGTCGGCGTGTGTACGCCGACCCTGCTGGGCACCCGTTCTGCCTGTGCCGCCGCCGAGACCCACGCGGCGGCCGACGCCCGCTTCACGTCCTGCTCAGGAGGGTTCCATGCCGCCCGTCGCCCGCTTCCGCTCCGTCGTGCTCGACTGTCCCGATCCGCGCGCGCTCGCCGCGTTCTACGCGGCGGTCCTGGGCGGCACGCCCGAGGCCGAGGACGGGGCGGACGACTGGTACGTGCTGCACGTGCCCGGCGGTCCCCGCATCGCCTTCCAGCAGGTGGAGGACTACACCCCGCCGGAGTGGCCGCGCGCGGACCGCAACCCGCAGCAGTTCCACCTCGACCTCGACGCCGGCGCCACCTGGGAGGAGCTGGACGAGGCCCACGAGCGGGTGCTGAAGCTCGGCGCACGTCCGCTGGACCTGGAAGACCGCGAGACGAAGGACTTCCAGGTGTACGCCGACCCGGCGGGCCACCCGTTCTGCCTGTGCCGCGTCGAGCAGCCCCTGTCCTGAGCGCGAGGTCCGGCGGGCCGGTCCCGGCCGCGGATCGCCCCGGCCCGCCGGCCCCGCGCGCGCCCAGCGGGTTCTAGTCGGCCGTCGCGTCCAGGTCGGTGATGCGTGCCGTCGACGGCTTGCGGCGTTCTCGTGCCGCGCGCGCCGCGAAGTCGGCCGAGCGCAGGACGCGCTGCACGTTGCCCCAGGTCAGCAGGGCGACGTCGGTCTCCGGCCAGCCGCGGGTGAGCAGCTCGGCGACCAGGTGCGGGTAACCGGGCGCGGCGCCGGGGACGTACGCGTCGCCGGCGCGGCTGCCCGGGTCCTGGGCGCCGGGGTCGTGGGCGCCGGACAGGCCGACGCATTCGGGGCCGGCCAGCGCGCGGACGTGGTCGAGGTGGTCGGCGACGTCCTGCACGGTCGGCCCGGTCCGCTCGGCCGACAACGGCACCAGGCACAGCCCCTTGGCGGCCCCCAGCTCGGCCAGCAGGGCGTCGGACAGGTTGTCGCGGTGGGCGCGCAGGGCGCGGGCACCGGAGCGGGTGCACAGGACCGGCGTCTTGGAGAGCGCGAGGGCGCGGCCGATCGTGGCGTCGGAGGCGCCGGAGAGATCGGCGAGCACGCCGATCCGGTTCATCTCCCGCACGACCTCCTCGCCGAACCGGGTCAGCCCCGCCTCGCCCGCCCACGAGGCACCGGCCAGGGTGAGGACGCGCAGCCCGAGGGAGTGCAGCACGCGCAGGATGCCCAGCGAGTCGTCGAGCGCGGCGGCGTCGGCCGGGCCCAGGACGACGGCGACCCGGCCGCAGTTGCGGGCGTCGATGACGTGCCCGGCGCTGCGGGCCAGCCGCAGGCCCTCGGGATGCTCGGCGATCACCGAACGGACGAGGTCCAGCTGTTCCAGGGTGGCGCCGACGGCCCGGTCGCCCGCGAGCGCCTCGGGCAGGTGCAGCGACCACAGCAGCGCGGCCACATGGTCCTCGCGCAGCCGGAGCACGTCGGTCTCGACGCCGCTCTCACCGAGCCGCAGGTCGTACCAGGGCAGGTCCCGCAGCGCCCAGGGCAGGCCGCTGTGGCCGTCGACGACGGGGTGCGCGGCGAGGAGCGCCCGGGCGCGCTCCAGCGGGCCGCTCTCCGGCTCGCTCCGCTGCCCGCCGTGCGGCCCGCGCGGGCTCCTGTCGGCCCTCGGAGGCGGTTGCGGGGCGAAGGGGGCTGTCTGCGCCCGGTCCTGGAGCTCGCCGGCCTCGGGGAGGGCGTTCAGTTCGTCCTGGAGGTCGGCCATGACGGTCTCCGTACGTCGGTCAGCAGTACGGTCACCGTCGCACGGCGGGCGACGCGCTTCCTGGTGGACGGGGCGTTCGGGGGTATGCGGACGGGCGGACCGGTCGCACCGGCCCGCCCGTCCGCCCCGGTCGGCGGGGGTCAGCCGTCCAGCGACTCGATCGTCGCGTGGGAGGCCGCGCGCGTCGCCTGCAGGTCGCGGGCCACGCCCTCGGCCGCGCCCAGCACCCGCACGGCGTTCTTCCAGGTCAGCTTGGCGAGATCGGTCCTCGACCAACCGCGGTCCAGCAGCTCCGCGATCAGGTGGGGGTAGCCGGAGACGTCGTCCAGGCCCGCGGGGGTGAAGGCCGTGCCGTCGTAGTCGCCGCCGATGCCGAGGCAGTCGACGCCGGCGACCT
Source organism: Streptomyces sp. NPDC058291 (assembly GCF_042880855.1). Taxonomy (NCBI): domain Bacteria; kingdom Bacillati; phylum Actinomycetota; class Actinomycetes; order Kitasatosporales; family Streptomycetaceae; genus Streptomyces; species Streptomyces sp. NPDC058291. Next base: position 39,104 of record NZ_JBHVYK010000030.1, on the reverse strand, counting down.
CGCGCATGTGGTCGAGGTGGTCGGCGACCGTGGCGACGGTGGCGACCGGGCGGGGGCGGGTCTCCTCGAAGGCCCGGTGCACCTTCATCGCCTCGGGGGTGGTGTCGAGGTGGTGGAAGCCGTGGGCGCGCATGTTGTCGTCGGCCGCGGCCGTCCAGTCGACCGCGGCCTGGAGGACGAACTTCGGCACGAACGTCACCATCGCCATGCCGCCGTTGGCGGGCAGGCGCTCCAGGACGTCGTCGGGGATGTTGCGGGGGTGGTCGCACACCGCGCGGGCGGAGGAGTGGGAGAAGATCACCGGCGCGCTCGTGGCGTCGAGCGCGTCACGCATGGTGGTCGCCGCCACGTGCGAGAGGTCGACCAGCATGCCCTCGCGGTTCATCTCCCGCACGACCGCGCGGCCGAACGCGGTCAGCCCGCCGGCCCTCGGCTCGTCGGTGGCGGAGTCCGCCCAGTCGACGTTGTCGTTGTGGGTGAGCGTCATGTACCGCACGCCGAGCGCGTACAGGCCGCGCAGGACGCCGAGGGAGTTGGCGATGGAGTGGCCGCCCTCCGCGCCCATGAGCGAGGCGATACGGCCCTGCGCGCGGGCCGCCTCCATGTCGGCGGCCGTCAGCGCCGCGCGCAGATCGCCCGGGTGGCGGTCGATGAGCCGCCGTACGCAGTCGATCTGCTCCAGCGTCGCCGGGACCGGGTCGGGCAGGTCGGCGCGCACGTACACGGACCAGTACTGCGCGCCGACGCCGCCCGCCCGCAGCCGGGGGATGTCGGTGTGCAGGTGGGCGTGCTGGTCGGCGGCCACGTCACGGGCGTCGAGGTCGTAGCGGACCTGCTCGCGCAGCGCCCAGGGCAGGTCGTTGTGGCCGTCGACGACCGGGAACTCGCGCAGGAGTTCGCGGGCCGCGTCCAGCGAGGTCGGCTCCGTCACTTCGCCGTCACTTCCCGAAGCCGAAGCCGTTCGAGCCCTCGGCCTTGGCCCGCAGGCGCTTGCCCTTCTCGGTGGCCTGGTCGTTCAGCTCCTGCTGGAACTCGCGCATCCGGGCGAGCAGGTCCTCGTCGTGGGCGGCGAGGATGCGGGCGGCCAGCAGGCCGGCGTTGCGCGCGCCGCCGACCGAGACCGTGGCGACGGGGACGCCGGCCGGCATCTGCACGATGGACAGCAGGCTGTCCAGGCCGTCCAGGTGCTTCAGCGGGACGGGCACGCCGATCACCGGCAGCGGGGTCACGGAGGCGAGCATGCCGGGCAGGTGGGCCGCGCCGCCGGCGCCCGCGATGATCGCCTTGAGCCCGCGTTCGGCCGCCTGCTCGCCGTACGCGATCATCTCGCGCGGCATGCGGTGCGCCGAGACGACGTCGACCTCGTACGCGATCTCGAACTCGTCGAGGGCCTGGGCGGCGGCCTCCATGACGGGCCAGTCGGAGTCCGACCCCATGACGATGCCTACGACTGGGCTCATTCGGTGATCGTGCCTCTCAGGTATCCGGCTGCGTGACGTGCGCGTTCGAGGACGTCGTTCAGGTCGTCGCCGTAGGTGTTGACGTGACCGACCTTGCGGCCGGGCTTCACGTCCTTGCCGTACATGTGGATCTTCAGCTGGGGGTCGCGGGCCATGCAGTGCAGGTACGCCGAGTACATGTCCGGGAAGTCGCCGCCGAGGACGTTGACCATGACCGTCCAGGGGGCGCGCGGGCGCGGGTCGCCGAGCGGGAGGTCCAGGACGGCGCGGACGTGGTTGGCGAACTGCGAGGTGATCGCGCCGTCCATCGACCAGTGGCCCGAGTTGTGCGGGCGCATGGCCAGCTCGTTGACGAGGACGCGGCCGTCGCGGGTCTGGAACAGCTCGACGGCGAGGTGGCCGACGACGTCGAGTTCCTTGGCGATGGTCAGGGCCAGCTGCTCGGCCCGGAGCGCCAGGGTCTCGTCGAGGCCGGGGGCGGGGGCGATCACCGTGTCGCAGACGCCGCCGACCTGCCGGGACTCGACGACCGGGTAGGCGACCGCCTGGCCGTGCGGGGAGCGCACGACGTTGGCGGCGAGCTCGCGGACGTAGTCGACCTTCTCCTCGGCGAGGACGGGGACGCCCGCGCGGAAGGGGTCCTCGGCCTCCTCCGCGGAGTCGACGACCCAGACGCCCTTGCCGTCGTAGCCGCCGCGGACGGTCTTCAGGACGACCGGGAAGCCGTCGCCCTCCGCGGCGAACGCGGCGACGTCCGCCGGATCGCTGACGATCCGGTGCCGTGGGCACGGCACGCCGAGCGCGTCGAGGCGGGCCCGCATCACGCCCTTGTCCTGGGCGTGCACGAGCGCGTCCGGGCCGGGGCGCACGGGGATGCCGTCCGCCTCCAGCGCCCGGAGGTGCTCGGTGGGCACGTGTTCGTGATCGAAGGTGATCACATCGCACCCGCGCGCGAACTCGCGCAGCGTGTCGAGGTCGCGGTAGTCGCCGATGACGACATCGCTCACGACCTGCGCCGCGGAATCCTGTGGGGTGTCACTGAGGAGCTTGAACCTGATGCCGAGCGGGATGCCCGCCTCGTGTGTCATACGAGCGAGCTGCCCCCCGCCGACCATGCCGACTACCGGGAACGTCACGCCCCCAGGGTATCGGCCACGCCGCCCCGGCCGAATCCCGCGCCCGTCACCGGTCGTTTTCCGGGGCCGTACCCGCTGTTTTCCCCGCCTCGGTCCCTCCTTGGCGCCGACCCGTGAGCCGGACCGCAGGAAACCGGGAAGAGTGGTGGTTAGCATGGCTGGGTTGACGTAACCGAATCCCGGACGGGGGCCTGTACGACCATGGCACATGGTTCCTCGGGGCTGAAGAGGCTCGTCCGCGAGCTGGCCAGGTTCGGAGCCGTGGGCGCAGCCGGCCTGCTGGTGAACCTGGGCGTGTTCAACGTCGTCCGGCACCTCACCGACCTGCAGGTGGTGCGCGCCAGCGTCATCGCCACGGTCGTGGCGATCGTCTTCAACTACGTGGGGTTCCGGTACTTCACCTACCGTGACCGCGAGAAGAGCGGGCGCACCCGGGAACTGACGCTGTTCCTGCTGTTCAGCGTGGTGGGCCTGGTGATCGAGAACGGGCTGCTGTACGCGGCGACCTACTGGTTCGGCTGGGACAGCCCGCTGCAGAGCAACGTCTTCAAGTTCGTCGGCATCGGCGTCGCGACCCTGTTCCGGTTCTGGTCGTACCGCACCTGGGTGTTCCGGACGCTGCCGGTGCCGGAGGCCGGGGCCGACGCCGAGGCGTTCCTGACGGTGGCCGAGCAGTCCCGGCGGCCGGAGCCCCAGACCACGCAGCGCGTGAGCTGACCCTCTCCTCCCACCGGGCCCTTGGCTGTCTTGGGCCCCTGCGGCCCCGCCCGGGCCTCACCGGACCGTGGGCTCCTCGTCCTGCGTCGTGCGCTTCTGCGGCGCCGTGCGGGACAGGAACAGGCCGAAGACCGGGGGCTGGGCCTGGAGCATCTCCAGTCGGCCGCCGTCCGCCTCCGCCAGGTCGCGGGCCACCGCCAGCCCGATGCCCGTGGAGTTGCGGCCGCTGATGGTCCGCTCGAAGATGCGGGCCCCGAGGTCGGCGGGGACGCCGGGACCCTCGTCCGTCACCTCGACCACGGCCTGGTTGCCGGTGACGCGGGTGCGCAGCGCGACCGTGCCGCCGCCGTGCATCAGCGAGTTCTCGATCAGGGCGGCCAGCACCTGGGCGACCGCGCCGGGCGTGCCCACAGCGCGCAGATGCCGTTTCCCGGAGCTGACGATGGCCCGGCCCACGCCCCGGTAGGCGGGACGCCACTCGGCGAGCTGCTGCTGGATGACCTCGTCGAGGTCGAAGGTGACCGCCGAGCCGGTGCGCGGGTCCCGGGCGTTGGTCAGCAGGCGCTCCACGACGTCCGTCAGCCGCTCGACCTGTGTCAGCGCGATGGTCGCCTCCTCCTTCACCGTGTCCGGGTCGTCGGTGAGGGTGATCTCCTCCAGGCGCATGGACAGGGCCGTCAGGGGCGTGCGCAGCTGGTGGGAGGCGTCCGCCGCCAGCCGGCGTTCGGCGGTGAGCATGCGCGCGATGCGCTCCGCGGAGGAGTCGAGGACGTCGGCCACCCGGTCGAGCTCGGGGACGGCGTACCGCTTGTGGCGGGGGCGCGGGTCGCCCGAGCCCAGGCGCTCCGCGGTCTCCGCCAGGTCGGTGAGGGGCGAGGCGAGGCGGTTGGCCTGGCGGATGGCCAGCAGCACCGCCGCGATCACCGCGAGCAGCGCCACCAGGGCGATGATCAACAGGGTGCGGCCGACCTCGCGGGTCACCGTGGAGCGCGGCTCCTGGACCAGGACGGTCTCGCCCTCCTCGCCCCGGGCCGTCGACCTGATGACGTCGCCCTCGGGCCGGCGGCCGACCTCGATGACCGGCCGGCCGGGGATCCGGATCTCGGCGTAACGGTCCTGCGTGACCTGGTCGCGCAGTATCTCGGAGGTGACGTCCTCCGCGCCGACCAGGCGGCTGTCCACGATGCTGGCCAGCCGCAGCGCCTCGGAGTCCACCCGTTCCTGGGCGCTGTTGCTGATCGTGCGCGTCTCGACGATGACGAGGGACACCCCGAACACGGCGATGACGACGAGCACGACGGCGAGGGTGGACTGAATCAGACGGCGACGCACTGAGCCCTCCGGGGCGGTGACTTATTCCAGGCGGGTTCTGGCAGCCCCCTCAGGGGCGCGGGGAACTGCGCGAGAAGCCCCACCGGCCCGCACCCGACGACGTACGCGCACGGCCGGCCGGCCCCGGGGGGTCGTTCAGCTTTTCTCGAAGCGGAAGCCCACTCCGCGCACCGTGGCGATGTAGCGGGGGTTGGCCGCGTCGTCGCCGAGTTTCTTGCGCAGCCAGGAGATGTGCATGTCGAGGGTCTTGGTCGACGACCACCAGGTGGTGTCCCAGACCTCGCGCATCAGCTGGTCGCGGGTGACGACCCGGCCCGCGTCGCGCACCAGGACCCGCAGCAGGTCGAACTCCTTGGCGGTGAGCTGGAGTTCCTCGTCGCCCATCCACGCGCGGTGCGACTCGACGTCGATGCGCACGCCGTGCGTGGCGGGCGGCTGCTGCGGTTCCGACGCGCCGCGCCGCAGCAGGGCCCGGACCCGGGCCAGCAGCTCGGCCAGCCGGAACGGCTTGGTGACGTAGTCGTCGGCGCCCGCGTCCAGGCCGACGACGGTGTCCACCTCGTCGGCGCGCGCGGTCAGGATGAGGATCGGGATGGCGTGCCCCTCGGAGCGCAGCCGGCGGGCCACCTCCAGGCCGTCCATGCCGGGCAGGCCGAGGTCCAGGACGACCAGGTCGACGCCGCCCTGCATTCCGGCGTCGAGTGCGGTGGGGCCGTCCTCGCGCACCTCGACCTCGTAGCCTTCCCTGCGCAGTGCGCGGGCCAGCGGCTCCGAGATGGACGCGTCGTCCTCGGCGAGCAGTACACGGGTCATGAGCTGATGGTAGTCCGCGCGGGCAGGGGCAGAAGTGTGATCGCCGGCGCTGTTTCTTACCCAGGGACATGCCGGACAGCAGGGACGCGGGGCGGGGGACACCGCACGGCCGATCTTGGTACGGACCTACGGTCGAGGGATGACAGGATGGTGGAGACCTTCAAAACGCCGCCAGGGTTCCATGATCACCTGTGATCCGCGTCTCAAGTCCTTCCATATCCGGCGTTGTGCTGCCGTATGGTGAAAGAACGCCTGTAGTACACAGGGACCTTTGGCGGTCCGCTTGACGCCGAGGGTCTCTTTTGTGTGCGGGCCGGTTCGCCCCGGCCCCGAAGGAATGACCTGTGGCCGGGCCCCCGACGCGAGGGGGCGTGGATCCCGGTGACCGCCGTCCACCGCTTCGAGACCCGGAGCGGACTCCCCCCGGGCGTAGGGGCGGACGAGGCGGTCCGCCGGTGCCGGCCGCCCCCCACCGGGCGCGCACCGCGTGAGCGCAGCGCGTCCCGAGCAGCAAGGAACGACATGGCGTCCAGCCTGACGAAGGACTCGGTCCGCCCGGGCACCCCCGGCTCCGGGAAGACCTTCTTCGGCCACCCCCGCGGACTGGCCACCCTCTTCATGACCGAGATGTGGGAGCGGTTCTCCTACTACGGCATGAGGGCCCTGCTTCCGCTGTACCTGGTCGCCCCCGGCGGCCTGCACCTCAGCGCCGCGACGGCGACCGCGATCTACTCGGTCTACCTGTCGCTCGTGTACCTGCTCGCCCTGCCCGGCGGCTGGTTCGCGGACCGCGTGCTCGGCCCCCGCAAGACCGTCGCCGTCGCCGGCGCGATCATCATGCTCGGCCATCTGACCCTCGCGCTGCCGAACGCCGGCACGTTCTTCGCGGGCCTCGGACTGGTCGCCATCGGCTCCGGTCTGCTCAAGGCCAACATCTCCACGATGGTCGGCCACCTCTACGACGGCCCCGACGACCCGCGCCGGGACGGCGGCTTCACGCTGTTCTACATCGGCATCAACCTGGGCGCGTTCGCCGCTCCGCTGGTCATCGGCACCCTCGGCGAGAACGTGAACTGGCACCTGGGCTTCGCGCTCGCCGCGCTCGGCATGGGTCTGGGCCTGGCACAGTTCCTGCTCGGCAGCCGTCACCTGAGCTCGCGCTCGGACGTGGTCCCCACGCCGCTGTCCGCGCAGGAGAAGGCGGCCACGCTGCGCAAGGCCGCGTTCTGGGCGACCGTCGCGATCGTCTTCTACGCCGTCGTGGGCGTCTCCGGCGTCTACACGCTGAACTGGCTGCTGGTCCCGATCACGGTGGCCGGCCTGATCATCCCGGTCCTGGTCATCGCCCGCATGAAGCGGGACAAGGAGCTGGACCGCGCCGAGCAGTCCAAGCTGACGGCGTACATCTGGTTCTTCGTCGCCGCGGCCGTGTTCTGGATGATCTACGACCAGGGCGGCTCGACGCTGTCCCTGTTCGCCGAGTCGTCGGCGAAGAACACCGTCCTCGGCTGGGAATTCCCGGTCTCCTGGTACCAGTCGGTCAACCCGGTCCTGATCATGGCGCTGGCCCCGCTCTTCGCCTGGGCCTGGCTGGCGCTGGCCCGGCGCGGCAAGGAGCCGAGCACCGCGGTGAAGTTCGCGACGGGCCTCGTGCTGGTCGGCGCGTCCTTCTTCCTCTTCCTGGCCCCGCTGTCGATCGCCGAGGGCGGTCACAAGGCGGCCGCGCTGTGGCTGGCGGCGATCTACTTCGTGCAGACCGTCGGCGAGCTCACCCTCTCCCCGGTCGGCCTGTCGGTCACCACCAAGATGGCTCCCGCGAAGTACGCCTCGCAGATGATGGGCGTCTGGTTCCTGGCCGTCACCGCCGGTGACGCCACGACCGGTCTGCTGTCCATCGCCGGCGTCGATCTCAACAAGACGGGGATCGTGGCCCTGGAGGCCGTGCTCGCCGTCCTCGCCGGAGTAGCGGTGTGGATGTACCGCAAGAAGGTCAAGGAACTCATGGGCAGCGTCAACTGACGTCCGCCACGGCAGGTGAGGGCCGGCGCACCCGGGTGGGTGCGCCGGCCCTCACCCGTCTCCGGCTTCGGCCGCGCGTCGGGGCCGTGGACGGGTCAGCGGGTCAGCGGGTCCTCCGGCCCGGCAGGAACGTGAACACCGCCCCGCCCAGCAGCACCGCGGTGCCCGACACCAGGCCCAGGGCCTTCAGCGCGCCGTGGTCCCCGGAGCCCGTCTCCGCGAGGCCGCCGCCTCCGGTGGCGCCGCCGCCGGACGACGAGGACGACGAACCGCTGCCGCCCGACGCGCCGCCCGCCTGCTCCTCGGTGGTCAGCGTCAGCGAGACCGCCGTGCTGTCCGGGGTGCAGGTGGTGGTCGTGCCCAGGGCCTCGATGACGAGGACGCCCGGCGAGAGCGTGGACGCACCGGTCGCGCCGGGCTTGTACACGCCGGTCAGATCGGGGATCTGGATCGGGGCGCCCTGCTTGACCGGAGCGGAGTTGGCCGGCCCCGTCACCTTCACCGCGCCCTTGTCCGAGCCGCCCAGGGTCACCTGCATCGACGGCTTCACGGAACCGGCCGGGATGTCGATCGGGCTGTTCATGACCGACTTCTTGAACTGCACGGTCAGGGCGTAACTCCCGCCGTTCCGCCTGGCGTTGATCTGCACCGGGGAGGTGGCCTTCTTCTCGCCGATGGGCGACTGGCAGGTGTAGGGAACGTCGACGACCTTGCCGGTGAAGTCCGTCCGCCCGGAGCCGCCGCCGGTCGCGGACGGGCTCGGGACGGACGACGGCGACGCGGACGGCGTCCCGGACCCGCCGGGCGTGCCCGAGGGAGTCGACGACCCGCTCGGCGAGGGGCTGCCGCTCGACGAGCCCGAACTTCCGCCGCCGGCCGTCACCGTGATGGTCGCCGAGGGCTGGACGGCCTCCGTCGGCGCGCACCTGGTGTCCGTCGACAGCGCGTTGACGACGTACGCGTCCGGCGTCAGCGTCACCTGTCCGGCCGTGGTCAGCTTCAGCGATCCCTTCATGTCGGACAGCGTCATCGCGCCGCCCTTGGGGATCGCCGGGTTCTCGCGCGGTCCCTGCATCGCGATGTCGGCGCTCTGCGCGCCGGCCGCCTTGAGGGTGCCGGACGGCTGGACGGAGTTCGCCGGCAGATCGATGATGTCGGGGTTCTTCGACGCGGCCTGCGTGAACTTCCAGACGACGTCGACGGTGTCGCCGACCTTCGCCGTGGCCGGCGCCGTGATCTCCACCTTCGTCGTGCCGACGACGTCCGGCAGGCCGATGCCCGAGGGCGGCACGCACTTGGTGGCGTAGGACACCTCGGCGGCCTGCGCCTGACCGGCGCTCGCGCCCAGCAGGACGGCCGCCCCGGTGAGCAGGACGGCGGCGCCCGCGGCCGCCGCCCGCCTGCGCGCGGGGGCTCGCTCGGGTGGCTTGGCTCTCTCACTCACGTGGATCCCTTCCTGCCGGAGTCGTGGGGTTGAGGGGAGTCGTCGGGTTGAGGGGAGTCGTCGGACTCGTGGGACCCGGCGCACTCGTCGGCCGGTCTTCCTGCGGTGCGGTGGGCCGTGCCGCGGGGCCCGGACCGGTGTCCTGGGTGAACCACGGCAGGCTCGGGCTCGGGGCGGGGGGCGCGGCCCGCGGGGTGCGGGCGGCCCGCGGGGTGCGGGCGGCCGCGCCCCGCCCGCGCCGGGACGGCCACGAGGCGTGGGGGGCGCGGGAGCCGCGGGAGGGCCGCCGGGCCGGATGGCGCGGACGCACCCGGTCCACCACCGCCAGCCCGACGCGGAACAGCGCCGCCGGCACGACCAGGCAGAGCAGGATCCAGAACAGGGTCACGCCCCACGGGCGTCCCACGCCCCACGGCTGCTCGGCGAGGACCTTCCCGCCGTACTTCAGGGAGACCGTGTAGTCGCCGTGGGCGCCCGCGGCCAGTTCGACGGGCAGTTCCACGCGGGCCTTCGCACCGGGGTCGATCGTGCCCCGCCACTGCCGCTCGTCCCACTGCGGGGCGAACACCCCGTGCGCGGCGCCGACCTCGAACACCGGGTCCTTCACGGCCGCCGTGCCGACGTTGCCGACGGTGAACGCCAGGGTGCGGGCGGGCGGCGCGCCGAACCAGGTCAGCAGGCCCGAGGAGCCGTCGAGCCGGGTGTCGGTGAGCACGGACAGACGTCCGCCGCCCGTCTGCGCGGGCAGCGGTTCGACCGGGTGCCCGGCCACCTGGAACGCCGCGTCGGCCTGCGCCTTCGCGCCGGTGGCGGTGGCCACGTGCACGACACAGGGGCAGGGCGCCGGCGGCTCGGTCACCGGCAGCGCCCGGCTGAAGCGGCCGTCGGCGTCGGTGGTGACCGCCCGCCCGTCGGCGTTGGCGCAGGAGTTGGTGCCGCCGATCACCCCCCGGGCCGGCGTGGCCTGCCCGCAGACCAGCAGCATCAGCAGCGTGCGCGGCCGCCAGCCGCTGCCGCTCACGGTGATCGAGCCGCCCGTGCCCGCCTGCGCCGCCGACAGCTTCACCGCCGGTCGGCCGGCGGCCGCGGCCGGGGCGGCCGACGGGACCAGGAACAGCAGCAGGAGGAGCAGGACCGGCGCCGCCGCCGTGATCCGCAGTTCGCCTCTCATGTCAGCGCTCCCCTCGGCTCGGCTTCGGTGGCGGCCGGCCGGAGCCGACGTCGTCGTACGAACACGGCCGCGGCCGCGGCCGACAGGGCGCCGGCCGCCGTGGCCGCCACGGCGACCCGCGGCACGAACCGCGCGGACGCCCGCCCGGTGGCCCGTGCCGCGCCGGGCGCGGTGACCGTCAACCGCACGGTGACGGCGTCCAGGGCCGGACGGTCGGGCCAGGGCTCGTGCAGCGCGAGGCGACTGCCCGGGGGCAGGCGCACGGGCAGGTCACGCGGGGCGCGGTCCAGGACGGCGCCCAGCACGCCGTCCGCGTGCACGGCGAGCCGCGGGACGAGGACCGTGGTGCCGCGGTTGACCAGCTCGTAGGTGATGCGGTCGCCGCGCACGGCCACGTGCTCGACGGTCAGCGCGGCCAGCCGCGGCCCGACGACCCGGACCAGCAGCCGGACGTCGCTCTCCCGTCCCGCGGAGTCCCGCACGACGATCCGGCCGCCCCGGTCGCCGGGCCGGGCGTCCACCGGGACCGTCACCGTGAAGGGCACCTCGGCCCGGGTGCGGGCGGAGATGTCGAGGACGGGTTCGGCGAAGGCGGCCCGCAGACCGGCGCCGGTGACGCGCAGCCTCACGGAGAGCGGCCCGGTCCCCCGGTTGGTCACGGCGACCGCGTCCCGCAGCGCCGTTCCGGGCGTGCCCTCGGCATAGAACGACGGCCGGCCCCCTCCGGAGGGCGACGCCGACCAGCCGGCCGGGCCGGCGGCCGGCGCGCCGGCGAGCAGCAGCGGCAGGGACAGCAGCAGGACGCGGACGGTGGCGTACGGCATCGGGGGCTCCAGCGCTCCTCCGGGGGCGGTCAGCGGCGGGCGCGGGCCGGCTGGTCGCGCCTGGTCAGCCACAGGGCGCCCGCCGCGCCCGCGAGCAGCACGGTGCCGCCGAGGGTGCCGAGGGCGATCGCGGAGTCCTCGGGGCCGGTCTGCGGGAGCTGCCCGCCGGAGCCGCCGCCGCTCGTGCTCCCGCCGCTCGTGCTGCCGCCGCTCGCACCTCCGCCGCTCGTGCCCCCGCCGCCGCTCGCGCTGCCGCCACCCGGTGCGCTCACGTCGAGGGTGAGGGAGGGGCCGGGGCTGTTGGAGGGCGTGCAGGTGGTCGTGGTGCCGAGCGCCTTGATGGTCAGCACGCCGGCCGTGAAGGTGACCTTGCCGCTCTTCTCAGGCGTGTACGTCCCGCTCAGATCGTTGATCTTGATGGGGGTGTTCTCGGGGATCGCGGCCTGGTTGGCCGGGCCCGTGACGTTCAGGGTGCCGCTGTCGGCTCCGCCCAGCTTGATGGTGGCGCTCGGCTTCATGGAGCCCGCGCCGAGTTCGACGGGGCTGGAGGAGACGCCCTTCTGCCAGGACATCGTGATCTTGTAGCCGTCGCCGCTCCTGACGCCCTTGATGTCGATCGGCGAGACGGCGCTCTTGTCTCCGATGGGCGTCTTGCAGCCGTAGTTGACGTTGACGACCTCGGCCATGGCCGCCGGGGCGGCCGTCAGCACCGCCGAGCCGGCCAGGGCCGCGGCCGTCGCGAGCACGGCGGTTCGCTTCCGGTTCGACACGGTCCCGTCCCCTCACTCCCACCGCCCCGCCTTACTGACGAGGCATCAGATTGAGCCGTCAAGGTACGCCCGAGGCGATGAGGAGGGAAGAGAAGGTACGGGCCGGACTTCTGACGATCCGGCGGGCGGATCGGGCCGCCCCGCGCCGAACCGAAAACCGCCCACCACCCCGCACGAGAAGAACACCGACAGCCCCGGGGGCGGCGCCCCAGGGCCGGCGTCGGCGCCGCACAGCCGGGGACCGGCCACCGACCACCGCCACCGCCACCGGCGAGGACACGACAGCGACCGGGAACGAGAGACCCGGGGGAACGCCGGCGACCGCCCGCCGACGGCCGGACCGGTCAGGCCCGGGCGGGCGCCCCGGACGAAGGAGTCGCAGCCGCAGCCGGGACAGCCAGGTCGCAACCGCAGCCCACAGCCGCGGCGCGGTCGGGCCGGGACCTCAACCGGCACGGTCAAGCCGGAACCGGAGTCGGGACGGTCAGCCCGGGACCCGCACCAGCACAGTCAGGCCAGGACCCGAGCCGGGACGGTCAGCCCAGGACCCGCACCGGCACGGTCAGCCCGAGACCCGAACCGGGACAGCGGAACCGGGACGGTCGAGCCGAGACCCGAACCGGGACGGTCGAGCCGGGACGGTCGAGCCGAGACCCGAACCGGCACGGTCGAGCCGGGACCTCAACCGGCACGGTCAGCCTGGGACCGAACCGGCACGGTCAGCCCGGGGTCGGGGACCGTCGGGCTCAGGACCTGGCCGGGGGCGAACGGTCGGGCTCAGGACCTGGCCGGGGGCGGCATGTCCGCGTGGGGGTGGTCAGGCCGGGGCGGCGCCGAGTTCGGCCCAGACCGTCTTGCCGGTGACGCCCTGCGTCCGCATGACGCCCCAGTCGAGGCAGAGGCGCTGGACGATGAACATGCCGTGTCCGCCGGGGCGGCCCGCGCGGTGCGGGGTGCGCGGCGCCGGCTGGCCCGTGCCGCGGTCGGAGACCTCGACGCGGATCACCTTGTTGTCGCAGGACAGGACCATCGCGTCGGGCCCCTCGGCGTGCAGGCACGCGTTGGTGACCAGCTCGGAGACGACGAGCAGCACGTCCTCGGCGGCGGCCCGCCGGTCGGCGGTGGCGGCCGGCAGCCAGCCCCACGCGTACAGCGCCTGGCGGGCGAAGTCGCGGGCGAGCGGGACGACGCCGCTGGCGTCGTCGAAGCTCAGCCGGCGCACCTGAGGGCCGCCCGGCGACCCGGGCGCCACGGCAGCCGTGCCCCCGCCGGGCGTCCCGGCCCCCCGAGCGTCCCCCTGGGACGCCGCGGAAGCGCCGCTGGGCTCCGGGCTGGGCTCCGGGCCGCGGTCGCCCGGCGAGTAAGGCCGGGTGGTGCTCATCAGCGCTTCACCTCACCGATTCCCCGATTGACCGGTTCACCATTCAAGAGTCGGATCTCTGCAGAGTCGTGCGTGGCCGGACGGCGTTCGCGTCGGCGTCGCCGCCGACATGTGCGGGTCCAGGATGTCTCCTGCCCTGCGTGGCGGGCGGGACACCCCCGTTCTCGCCCGTGTCGTGGTCGACGCCGGGCGGACGGCGGAACTCAGCCGTCCTCGTCCTGTCCGTCGCGCTCGTCGGCCAGCGCCGCCTCGACCGTGTCGTGCACGGTGAACACGGCGTCCGCGCCGGTGATCTCGAAGACCCTGGCCACGACGGGGAGCATCCCCGCCAGATGGACCGCGCCGCCGGCCGCCTCCGCCTTGAGGCGGGCTCCGAGCAGCACGTTGAGCCCGGTGGAGTCGCAGAACTCCAGGCGTGTGCAGTCGACCACCAGGCGACTGCGACCTCTGGCGAGGCAGGCTTCGAGTGGCTCGCGCAACAGATCGGCGGTGTGGTGATCCAACTCACCCGCCGGGGTCACGACGGCACTGGGGCCCTCTTCCCGCACCTCGACCAGAAGCCGGCCCGACTGTGCGCTGCCGACCGTCCCGCGGTCCATGCCGTCTCTTCTCCTGGGGTCGCGAACTGCTTTCTGACGCCCTCGAACACTACGCCCTCGACCCGCACCTCAACACCCGAACAATCGCACACAAACAGACATAAGCGGACGAAGTGCACTTGCGATCGGTCAAGTAAAGCAGGTAGGCCTAGTACGAACACGCAGACCGACACGGCCGGCTTTGGAGGCGCCGCACACCGTAGTGCGCTCAGTGGCTTCGGCAGCCCTACGCCGAGAACGATGGAGGACATCATGTCACCCCGGCTCGACGCACCGCATACCCGCGGAGCGACGTCGACACCCCCTCCGGTCCAAGAACATCTGGAACCCATCGCCCAGAACGCGGCGCCGGACGTCGACCCCACCGACGCCCTCGCCGGACTCCCGGAGATCCCCCCGTTCGACGAGGTCGGATCCGTCGACGCGCGGGCTCTGTCCAAGACCCTCTTCGCACGGCTCGAGTCCCTCGAAGAGGGCACCCACGACTACTCGTACGTACGCAACACCCTCGTCGAGCTCAACCTCGCGCTGGTCAAGTTCGCCGCCTCCCGGTTCCGCTCCCGCAGCGAGCCCATGGAGGACATCATCCAGGTCGGCACCATCGGCCTGATCAAGGCGATCGACCGCTTCGAACTCTCGCGAGGGGTCGAGTTCCCGACCTTCGCGATGCCCACCATCATCGGCGAGATCAAGCGCTTCTTCCGGGACACGTCGTGGTCGGTGCGCGTCCCGCGCCGCCTCCAGGAGCTCCGGCTCGACCTGGCCAAGGCGGGCGACGAACTGGCCCAGAAGCTCGACCGCGCACCCACGGTCGCGGAACTGGCCGAGCGTCTCGGCCGCTCCGACGACGAGATCGTCGAGGGCATGGCCGCGTCCAACGCCTACACCGCGTCCTCGCTGGACGCGCAGCCGCAGGACGACGACGCGGAGGGCGCCCTCGCCCATCGCATCGGCTACGAGGACAACAGCCTCGAAGGCATCGAGTACATCGAGTCGCTGAAGCCCCTGATCGCCGAACTCGCCCCGCGCGACCGGCAGATCCTCTCCCTGCGCTTCGTCGCCGGTCTGACCCAGTCGGAGATCGGCGAGGAACTCGGCATCTCGCAGATGCACGTGTCGCGGTTGCTGTCGCGCACGCTGGTGCGGCTGCGCAAGGCGCTGACGGTCGAGGAGTAGGACCGCCCGGAAGACGGCCGCCGCCCGCGGCCGGTCTTTCGCGTCCGGGCCGTCGAGCGCGCTCGATCGCCCGGACGCGGACGTCGGCCTGCCCCTTCGTCCGCACGCCTCTTCCGCCGCTGTCTGGAGGTGGCCGGCGACCTCGACAACGGCACGGACGTCGTCACCGTGCCGTGCTCCGCCTCCCCGAGCCAGCGCTGGCGGGTCGACTCCGCGCGCGGGGTGCTCCAGTCGTACGCCGATCCCGACTTCTGCCTGGACAGCCGTGGCGCGGTCGACCACGGCGTCGGCGTCTGGAGCTGCGACCCGGTGACCGGATCCAACGGCCGGAACCTGACGTTCAGCGTGGACGACGACGGCAGGATCCGGCCGGCGATCGCACTCCTGTCGGCCCTGACGGCGGACGACGCCGGCTCCCTGTCGTTCGAACTGCTCGACGAGGCCGCGCACCAGGTGTGGCGGGCCGGGGCGGCCTGAGCCGTGCCTCGGGCCGGGCCGCCGGAGCCGTGCCGTTCTCGTCGTGGTCTGTCACCGGCTGGGGCCGATCGGCGGCGGACCGGGGACGCGCCCCCGCCGAGCCCACCCCGCGCCGAGACGGCCGCCGAGACCGCCGCCCGGATTGCGGCGCGACCGCGGCCGGGCTCTTCGCGGGCGGCCCGCGGGCGTCGCGCCCTCAGACCACGCGCACGCCTCTGCGCCACACGCCGGACACCAGCGGCACGCCCGGGCGGTAGGCCAGGTGGACGTGGCTCGGGGCGTCCAGCAGGGTCAGGTCGGCGTAGGCGCCGGGGGTCAGCCGGCCCACGTCGGTGCGGCGCAGGGCCGCCGCCCCGCCCGCCGTGGCCGACCACACCGCCTCGTCCGGGGTCATGCCCATGTCCCGCACGGCGAGCGCGACGCAGAACGGCACGGACGACGTGAAGGACGAACCGGGGTTGCAGTCCGTGGAGAGGGCGACGGTGACGCCCGCGTCCAGCAGCCGACGGGCGTCCGGCCACTCGGCGCGGGTGGAGAACTCGGCGCCCGGCAGCAGCGTGGCGACCGTGTCGCCGCTCGCCAGCGCGTCCACGTCCGCGTCCGTGAGGTGGGTGCAGTGGTCTGCGCTGGCCGCGTCCAGTTCGACCGCCAGCTGCACGCCGGGGCCGTAGGACAGCTGGTTGGCGTGGATGCGGGGGTGCAGTCCCTTCGCCTTGCCCGCGGTCAGGATCGCGCGGGCCTGGTCGCCGTCGAAGGCGCCCTTCTCGCAGAAGACGTCGATCCAGCGGGCGTGCGGGGCGCAGGCGTCGAGCATCTCGCCGGTGACCAGGGCCACGTACGCGGCGGGGTCGTCCGCGTGCTCGGGGGCGACGATGTGGGCGCCGAGGTAGGTGACCTCGTCGGTGTGGGCGGCGGCCAGGCGCAGGGCGCGTGCCTCGTCGGCGACCGTCAGGCCGTAGCCCGACTTGGTCTCCAAGGTGGTGGTGCCCTGGCTGAGGGCCTCGCTCAGATACCGGGTGAGGTTCGCCTCCAGTTCCGCGTCGCTCGCCGCCCGGGTGGCCGCCACCGTGGTGCGGATGCCGCCCGCCGTGTAACCGCGGCCCGACATGCGGGCGTTGAACTCCTCGGTGCGGTCGCCCGCGAACACCAGGTGGGAGTGGGAGTCGACGAAGCCGGGGAGCACCGACCGGCCGCCGGCGTCGACCCGGTTGTCAGTGGCGGGTGCTTTGCTTGATTCACCGGTCCAGACGACACGGTCGCCGTCGACGACGACGGCCGCGTCCCGGATCAGTCCGAGAGGCGAACCTCCCCCATCGAATTTGCTCGACCGGGAGGACCCCCATCCGAGGGAGGGATCGTTGGTGACCAGCGTGGCGATGTCGGTGATGACGGTGCTGCTCATGGCGTCCTCGTGGGTGGCGGGGCTGGGGGCGGTGGTCAGCCGCGCAGGGCGTCGACGGCCTGCGCGAGGGCCTGCGGCACGTCCGGCACGAGCGCGTGCGCCCCGTCGCGCACGATGTGCCGTCCGCCCACGATCGTGTGCCGTACGTCCGCCGCGCTCGCGGCGAATACGGCCGTCTCGGCGCCGAGCCTGGGCAGCGGCCCCGCTGTCCTGACCGAGTCGAGCGCGATGGTCGTGAGGTCGGCGAGGGCGCCTTCCTCGATCGTTCCCGCCTCCTGCCAGCCGAGGGCGGCGTGGCCGTCGGCGGACGCGGCGCGCAGCAGCGCGGCCGCGGTCCAGTGACCGCGGGTGCGGGTGCGCAGCCGCTCGTCGAGCTCCATCGCGCGTGCCTCTTCGAGCAGGTCGACGACGGCGTGGCTGTCGGAGCCGAGACAGAGCGGGGAGCCCTCGTTCTGCAGGGCTACCGCGGGCCCGATGCCGTCGGCGAGGTCGCGTTCGGTCGTGGGGCACATGCAGGTGCCGGTGCCGCTGCCGCCGATGAGGGAGACGTCCTCGGCGGTGAGGTGGGTGTTGTGGACGCCGGTGGTGCGCGGTCCGAGCACGCCGTGCAGGGCGAGCAGCTGGGTCGGGGTGCATCCGTGGGCTTCCCGGCAGGCGTCGTTCTCGGCGGTCTGCTCGGACAGGTGCACATGCAGCGGGGCCCGCCGCTCCTCGGCCCAGCGGGCGACGGTCTCCAACTGGCCGGCGGGCACGGCCCGTACGGAGTGGATCGCCGCCCCGATCCGCGCGTGGTCCCGTTCCTTGAGAACTGAACAGCGTTCGGCCCAGGCGTCGGCGGTCCCGTCGGAGAAGCGGAGCTGGTGGGCGGTGGGCGGCTGTCCGAAGCCGGCGGACAGGTAGGCGGTGTCGAGGAGGGTGATGCGGATGCCGGCCTCGGCGGCCGCCGCGATCAGGGCTTCGCCCATGGCGTTGGGGTCGGCGTAGCGGGCGCCGCCGGGGGCGTGGTGCACGTAGTGGAACTCGCCGACGGAGGTGACGCCGGCCAGCGCCATCTCGGCGTACACGGCGCGGGCGAGCGCGTGGTACGTCTCCGGGGTCAGCTTGTCGGCGACCGAGTACATGACCTCGCGCCAGGTCCAGAAGGTGCCGGAGCCGACCTGGACGGTCCCGCGCAGGGCGCGGTGGAAGGCGTGCGAGTGGGCGTTCGCCAGCCCCGGCAGGGTCAGGCCGCGCAGGATCTCGGCGCCGGGGGGCGGGGCGGGCACGTCCGTGCGGACGGCCGTGATCCGGCCGTCCGCGACCTCGACGGCGACTCCCGGCTCGACGTGGGTGTCGAGCCAGGCGTGCTCCAGCCAGTACGTCCGCGTGGGGGAGTGCGTCACCTGCAGGCCAGCCCTTCCAGTACGTCGGCGAGTGCGAGCACCCCGGCCACGCAGTCGTCCTCGGCGGCGAACTCGGCCGGGGAGTGCGAGACGCCCGTGGGGTTGCGCACGAACAGCATGGCGGTCGGGATGCTTCCGGAGAGGATCCCGGCGTCGTGTCCCGCGCCGGTGCCGAGCACGGGGACCCGCAGACCGGTCCCGCCCGGGCCCACGCCCGGGCCCAAGCCCGTGTCCCCGCCCGTGTCGGCGCCCAGGATGCGGGCCAGTTCGTCGCGCAGGGCGTGGTCGAACTCGACCACGGGCGTGAACGACTCACGGACCACGGCCAGGTCGATGCCGTGGGCCTCGGCGTACTCGCGGGCGGCCTTCTCGACGCCCCCCACCACCTGGTCCAGGGCGGCCTGGTCGGCGGCGCGGGAGTCGAGCCAGCCGCGCACCAGGGAGGGGATGGCGTTGACGCCGTTCGGCTCGACGGAGATCTTGCCGAAGGTGGCGACGGCGCCCGCGAGTTCCGCCTCGCGGCGGGCGGCGAGGACCGTCTCGGCGTACGACAGCATGGGGTCGCGCCGGTCCACGAGGCGGGTGGTGCCGGCGTGGTTGGCCTCGCCGAGGAAGTCGAAGCGCCAGCGCCCGTGCGGCCAGATGGCGCTCGCGAGGCCGACCCGTTCGCCGCTGAGGTCCAGCGCGCGCCCCTGTTCGACGTGCAGCTCGACGAACGCGCCGATGCGGCCGAGCCGCTGCGGATCGGCGCCGAGGGCGTCGGGGTCGTGCCCGGCGGCCTCCATGGCCTGCGGCAGGGTGATGCCGTCGCCGTCGGTGAGCCGGTGCGCCTGCTCGACGGTGAGGCGCCCGGCGGTGAGCCGCGACCCGACGCACGCGAGCCCGAACCGGGCGCCCTCCTCGTCACCGAAGTTGACGAGGGCGAGCGGTTTGCGCGGCGTCGCCCCCCGGGCGCGCAGTTCGTCCAGGGCGGCGAACGAGGACACGACCCCGAGGGGCCCGTCGAAGGCGCCGCCGTCGGGCACGGAGTCGAGGTGCGACCCCGTGACGACGGCGTCCCCGGCGGTCGGGTCCCCGAGCCACGCCCACTGGTTGCCGTTGCGGTCGACCTCGTACGTCAGTCCCCGCGTCTCGGCCTGCTGCCGGAACCAGGCCCGGCAGTCGGCGTCGGCGGCGGTCCAGGCGTAGCGGCGGTAGCCGCCGGAGCCGGGGTGGCGTCCGACGGGAGCCAGCTCGCGCCACATCTCCTGGAAGGACGTGCCGGCCCCGGCCGGACGGCCGACGTCGGTCGTCACTGCTCGTCACCCTCGCGCATCGGCACTCGCACGCCCCGCTCGTCGGCGACCGACTCCGCGATGTCGTACCCCGCGTCGACGTGCCGGATGACGCCCATGCCGGGGTCGTTGGTCAGCACCCGGCGGATCTTCTCACCGGCGAGGCGCGTGCCGTCCGCCACCGAGACCTGGCCGGCGTGGATGGAGCGGCCCATGCCGACGCCGCCGCCGTGGTGGATCGACACCCAGGACGCCCCGGACGCCACGTTGACCATGGCGTTCAGCAGCGGCCAGTCGGCGATCGCGTCGGAGCCGTCGAGCATGGCCTCGGTCTCGCGGTACGGGGAGGCGACGGAACCGGAGTCGAGGTGGTCGCGCCCGATGACCAGCGGGGCCGCGAGTTCACCCGACGCCACCATGTCGTTGAACCGCTCGCCGGCCCGGTCGCGTTCGCCGTAGCCCAGCCAGCAGATGCGGGCGGGCAGGCCCTGGAAGTGGACGCGCTCGCCGGCCAGCTTGATCCAGCGGGCGAGGGACTCGTTCTCCGGGAAGAGGTCGAGCATCGCCTTGTCGGTCTTGGCGATGTCGGCCGGGTCGCCGGACAGGGCCGCCCAGCGGAAGGGGCCCTTGCCCTCGCAGAACAGCGGGCGGATATAGGCGGGGACGAAGCCGGGGAAGGCGAACGCCCGGTCGTACCCGGCGAGCTGGGCCTCCCCGCGGATGGAGTTGCCGTAGTCGAAGACCTCGGCGCCCGCGTCCATGAAGCCGACCATCGCCTCGACGTGCCGCGCCATCGACTCGCGGGACCGGGTGGCGAAGCCGGCCGGGTCCTTGGCGGCGGCGTCGGCCATGTCCTCGAAGGCGGTCCCCGTCGGCAGGTAGGACAGCGGGTCGTGGGCGGACGTCTGGTCGGTGACGATGTCGATGGGCGCGCCCATCGCGAGCAGCTGCGGGACGAGTTCGGCGGCGTTGCCGAGAACGCCGATGGAGAGCGGCTTGCGCTGGTCACGGGCCTCCACGGCCAGCCGGAGCGCGTGGTCGAGGTCGTCGGCCCTGACGTCGAGGTAGCGGTGCTCGATGCGGCGGTCGATGGCGCGCGGGTCGCAGTCGACGCAGATCACGACGCCGTCGTTCATCGTCACGGCGAGCGGCTGGGCGCCGCCCATGCCGCCGAGGCCGGCCGTGAGGGTGACGGTCCCGGCGAGGGTGCCGCCGAACTTCTTCGCGGCGACGGCGGCGAAGGTCTCGTAGGTGCCCTGGAGGATGCCCTGGGTGCCGATGTAGATCCAGGAACCGGCGGTCATCTGGCCGTACATGGTCAGGCCCAGCTGTTCCAGCCGGCGGAACTCCTCCCAGTTGGCCCAGTCGCCGACGAGGTTGGAGTTGGCGATGAGGACGCGCGGGGCCCACTCGTGGGTCTGCATGACGCCGACCGGGCGGCCGGACTGGACGAGCATGGTCTCGTCCTGCTTGAGCGTCCTGAGGGTGCGGACCATGGCGTCGAAGGAGCGCCAGTCGCGGGCGGCCTTGCCGGTGCCGCCGTAGACGACGAGCTTGTCGGGGTGCTCGGCGACCTCGGGGTCGAGGTTGTTCTGCAGCATCCGCAGGGCGGCCTCCTGCTGCCATCCCAGGGCGCTCAGTTCCGTACCGCGCGGCGCTCGTACGGGGCGGGGTCCTGACATGGTCGGCCTCCTTGCGGATGGGTGATCCCGGCGGATTTTGCTGTTGTTATTCACATCCTGGCCCGCTGAATAGAGCTAGTCAATACACGGGCGCGACGACCTGCGACCCCGCGGCCGAGGAGGGCGGTAACGGGATCGGAAGGCACGGGCGGGGAAGGGGAGGAGCGCAGCCAGGGGGCGCACGCGGTCGCGCCCACCACTCCGCCGGAACACGCGCGCCGTTGACGCGGGCCGGTCAGCAGGTGTTGAAGAGACCCATGGGGCGTCAACTCGCCCCGAAACGAGGTCAGTCGACCCACCTTAGTCACGCGGTCGCATGTTCCGCTGGAAAATGCCAGAAGACTCACTCCTCGCACCTACGTTGCGTAGCTTCTTCATCACTCAGCCGAACAGCAGGCGGGAGGGGAGCCAACGGTGCCCGGAATCGACGAGTGTCTACTGGAGGCCATGCGGCTGCCCGGCGCCCGGGGCGCGGCGCTGGTCGACTGGACGAGCGGGCTCGCTCTGGGCTCGGTCGGGGAGTTCCCGGGCGGCGACCACGAGGCGGCGGCCGCCGAGGCCGCCGAGGTCGCCCGGCTCACGGCCGAGCAACGGGCGTTCACGCCCGACGGCTACGCCCCCCAGGAGGGCGCCGACGCGGCGGCCGGGCCGGGCGGGGCGGCCGGCGTCGACCCACCGGTCGAGGACCTGATCATCAGCAACCGGGACAGCTACCACGTGCTGCGCTTCGTGCCGACGTCCTTCGACAGCAGCGTGTTCCTGCACGTGTGGCTGGCCCGTCCCGACGGCAACCTGGCGCTGGCCCGGATCCGGCTGGGCGAGATGGCCACACGGCTGGTGCTGGGATGACCGCGGTGAGAACGCCCCCGCAGGGGACGACCCCGCCCCGGCTGCCCGTGCGGGAGAAGTCCGGCGCCCGCGAGCGCGGCGGCGCGCTGTCGCCGATGCTGACCCGGCTCGCCGCCGAGCGGGCGACGGGCGTCCTGGAGCGCGAGCGCGGCTCGCTGTATCTCGCCGAGGGCCGCGTGGTGCACGCCGAGAGCCCGCTCGCCCCGGGCCTCGACGTGCTCCTCCTGGCCCACGGCACCCTCGCCCCCGCCGTCTGGCAGGACGCCGTGGACCGGGCCGACGAGGAGCGCGGCGCCGCCCGTCTGCTGCTCGACGCCGGCCGTGTCCCGCGCGGCGCGCTGGAGCTGTGCCATCTCGAGGCGGTCTACGACGCGGCGTACTTCGCGCTCACCCCCAGCAGCACCCCGGGACACTTCCGCTACGGCGCCGGCCACTGGCTGGGCGCCCTGCGGCCGGTCCCGGTCGACGCGGTCGAGCGCGAGACGCTGCGCCGGCGCGACATGCTGGACCGACTGTGGCCGGACCCGCTGACCGACGGGGCCCCGCTGCGCCGCTCCGACGCCGTCGCCGCGCCGGCGCCGACGGCCAGGCAGAGCGCGGTGCTGGCCCTGGCGGACGGCGTGCGCACCGCCCCGGACATCGCCCGCGAGCTGGGCCGGCAGGCCTTCCACACGCTGGTGGACGCGCGTCGGCTGGCGGCGGCCGGACTGCTGACCGCCCTCTTCCCGCCGCCGCGCACCCACTCGGCCCCGGTCGCCGCCGCCCCCGGGCTCCCGCCCCGCCACGCGCTCGCCGGGGGCGCCGGGACGGCCGCGGCCGAGGCCCCGCCGGGCATCACCCTGCCCCGCGTCAACGACCCCGACATCACCCTGCTGAAGAGGCTCAGGGATGCGCTGGAGGCCCTTTGAACGGCAGCGACCGCGTGCCGAGAGGAGCGAGCTGATGGCCTCGGCGCCCGAGATACTCGACGAACTGCGGCGGCTGCGGGCCCGGGTGCCCCAGCTGACCGGCGCCCTCGCGGCCGGCGTGGACGGCCTCGTCCTCGCCCACGACACGCCCGGCGTGGAGCCGGAGGTGGTGGCCGCGCTGACCGCCGCCGCGCTCGGCGTCGCGGTGCGCATGGCGGACACCACCGGCCAGGGCGACTTCCGCGAGCTGCTCGTGCGCGGCCGGTACGGCTACGTCGCCACGTACGCGGCCGGCGAGTCCGCCGTACTGACCCTGCTCGCGCAGGACCGCGTCAACGTCGGCCGGCTCCACCTGGAGGGCCGCCGAGCCGGGGCCCGCGTCGGAGAACTCGTGGACGCCCGGGAGGCGGCGGCGCGGCAGGCGCGGCCCGCCCCCGCGGAAGCGCCGCCCAAGCCCCCCGTCAAGCCGCCGGTGCGCACACCGGCCAAACCCCCGACCGTACGCACCAGAACGGCGCGCGGCCCGGCCACTGCCAACGCGCGCACCACCACGGAAAGCTGACAGGAACCGAGGAGCACGTCATGGCCAACACCGAAACCACGCTGAAAGAGTGCCTCGCCTCCATCGAGGGGGCGACCGGAGTGGCACTCGTCGACTACACCAGCGGCATGGCGCTGGGCACGATGGGCGGCAGCAAGACGTTCGACCTGAACGTCGCCGCCGCCGGCAACACCGACGTGGTGCGCGCCAAGATGCGCACCATGGAGCATCTCGGGCTCAAGGGCCAGATCGAGGACATCCTGATCACACTGAACGACCAGTACCACCTGATCCGGCTGATCAGCGGGCGCGGCGGCAACGGCCTCTTCATGTACCTGGTCCTGGACGCCAAGCGGGCCAACCTGGCGATGGCCCGCCACCAGCTGAAGAGGATCGAGGAGGACCTGGAGGTCTAGGCGGGGCGGCCGACCCCGCCCCGCCCAGCCCTGCCTGGACCCGAACCCCAACTCGAACTCGAACTCGAACCCGTCAGACCAGCGCCGCGGTGCGGCGGCGGGCCCCGCCCGGGGCCGCGTCGCCCGCCGCGACGCCGGTGCTGCGGTACGCCTTGACGGCCTGGCCGGCCGGGCGTCCGCCACGCCGGTCCAGCCAGTCGACGCGCACCCACAGCAGCGCGTCGTCGTCCCGCTCGCGGCGCCCGAGCCAGGCGGCCTTCCACCACAGCCCGGCCCCACAGCCGGCGAGCAGCATGCCGCCGGCCGCCGGAACCGCGAAGGCGCTGCCCAGCGCCGCCAGGAAGGCGAGCAACAGCCACCAGCGGTGACCGCGCCGCCAGACGCGGACGGTCACCGCCCGGTCCTGGAGCACGTCGTGCTTGCCGGCCCGGACGGCTCCACGCCCCAGTTCGGTGAACCGGCGCCGACCGCGCCACCCCGTCACCGCCAGGGCCACGATGAACAGCGCGGCCCCGGCCGAAACCCCGATCCGCCGTCCGGTGAGACCCGGCGCCAGGACGCCGACTCCCGCCGCGAACACCCCGCACCACCACAACGGCGCGGCTCCGGCCCGTACGACGACGGCCACCCGAGCCAACCCCTGTCCTCCGCGTGCCACGTCCGCCTCCTCGTCACTCAGGCACAGTCTCGTGACCGCGCAGACTAGTGAGCGAACGTGAGACGAGTCTGAGAGCGCGCCGCCCGGCCGGGCGCGGGGGCGTCCATGCGGACGGGCCTACGGGCGCACGGCGAGGTCACTCCACGAACAGTCCGCGCGACGCCGCCCGGGCGTCGAACTCCTCCAGCCGGGCCTGCGCGTCGGGCAGGTCGTCGCACATCGCCTCCAGCAGCACCCGCCCGAGCAGCATCGGCGCGCACGCCGTGTCGAAGGCGAGGCCGGTGCCGACGGCCGCCGGCAGCAGCAGGTCGGAGACCTTGGCGACCGGCGCGAACGCGGAGTCGGCGACCGTCACCACGCTCAGCCCGGCCTCGCGCGCGTAGGCGAGGGTGTCGACGACCTCGCGCGGGTGCCGGGGCAGCGCGAAGCAGAGCAGGGCGGAGGCGCCGGCCCGGACGGCGGCGTCGATGCGGTCGTGGATCATCGTGCCGCCCTCGTGCAGCAGCCGTACGTCCGGATGGACCTTGGCGGCGAAGTACGCGAAGCCGTACGCCTGGGAGGCGGCGGCCCGCAGGCCGAGCACGGGCAGCGGGCGCGAGGCCGCCAGCAGCCGGCCCGCCCGCCGCACCGGACGGGGATCGGCGAGCAGTTCGGCGAGGTGCCGCAGATTCGCGATCTCGGCCTCGACGGCCTGCTGGTACTCGTTGTACGCGACCGCCCCCGCGGGCTGTTCGGCGGGAGCGACCTCGCGCAGGTGCCTGCGCAGCGCGGGGTAGCCGTCGAAGCCGAGGGCGACCGCGAAACGGGTCACGGACGGCTGGCTGACCCCGGCGAGCTCGGCCAGTTCCACGCTGGACAGGAACGGCACGTCGGCGGCGCGCCGCACCATGCTGTGCGCGATGCGCCGCTGGGTCGGCGTCAGCCGGTGCCCCTCGAAGAGCGTCTGCAACCGGACGGCGGGACTGTCCGCCGCCGCCGGGCGGGGTGTGTCCCCACCGAACTCCGTCTCCGCGCTCAATGCCCCGCTCCCCCTGAAGATGTCGCCCTCGATGCCGGACCGCGCCGAACCGTACCGAACCGTCGGCGATCCATTCACCTACCGAGAACTCTGCATGACGTCATACAGCCGGGCAAGGGGTGCCGGCCGTGGACCCCACCGGGGACAGGGGGGTTAGCCCCAGTGCCCCAGGGGTCGCGGCTCCCTAACCTTGGTGTTCATGACGGGATGGGAG
This sequence comes from Streptomyces sp. NPDC058291, assembly GCF_042880855.1. Classification (NCBI taxonomy): domain Bacteria; kingdom Bacillati; phylum Actinomycetota; class Actinomycetes; order Kitasatosporales; family Streptomycetaceae; genus Streptomyces; species Streptomyces sp. NPDC058291. The sequence goes on along the minus strand of NZ_JBHVYK010000030.1, from coordinate 13,441 downwards.
ACGGCCATGGACGCGCGGGACACGGACCTGAAGAAGGAGCTCGACGCCACGCTGCAGACGCGCAGGGAGCTGGGCGAGGAGTACGAGTCCGCGCTGGTGGACTCGTTCCTGGAGAAGGTCGACCAGCGCATCGACGGCGCCGTGGAGCGCCGGGTGCGCCGGCAGCTCGCGGAGCAGCAGATGGTGGCGGCGCGCAGCTCCCGCGCACCCAAGCCCACCGACTCCTGGGGCGACCGCTTCGGCTTCGGCGTCGTCTCGCTGATCCTGGCGATCCCGTTGTCGGGGATCGGCGGAGCCTTCGGCAACCTGACGGGGGTGATCGCCACCTGGGTCGGCATCGTCGGCGTGAACTGTGTGCAGGCCGCCCGCGTCAACCCCGAGCTGTTCACCGGTCGGCGCCGCCGCTCCGCCGCCAAGGACGACGACTGGCGGGAGTGAGCCGGCCGCACGGGCTCAGGCCTGCCGGGTCGGCAGCACCATGATCTGCCGCAGGTTGACGTGCCGGGGGCGGCTGGTCGCGTAGGCGACGACGTCGGCGATCTCCGCCGACGACAGCGCGCCTATGGCGCCGAACATGCCGGACTGCCCGGACCTGGCCGCGGTCGTGACGACGCCTCGGGGCCTGTCCGGTGGACAGGCCCCGAGGGCGGAAGCTTGCGCGGGGACCGCCGCACCCCCGTTGCCGGGGGGCGGGACGACGGCGGTCCCCGCGAGGGACGCGGGCCGGGTCAGGCCGGGCTTACGCGTCCGTGGCGTCGGTGGAGGTCCGGGAGCCGCTCCGGAGGTCCGTGACGCCGTTTCGGTGCCGGTGGTGCGGGGAGCCTCCCCCCGTGCGTAACGCCTGGGAGGCACTCCCATCCGCCCTGCCGACATCCCCAAATATGCCGGACGCGTGTTAACCGGGTGCTGCGTGCACATGACGTGCTCGTACCACTTCCGCGAAGTCCGCCCGTTCGGTGGGGAAACGGAAGTTCAGCGCCCGAGGGGGCCGTTCACCGCAGGTTTCCCCGAGATCGCGGCCCCCGTCGCCCCGACGTCACTTCCCGCCCTTGGCCAGGAAGGCCAGCAGGTCCTGGCGGCTGACCACCCCGGTGGGCTTGCCCTCGACGAGGACGATCGCCGCGTCCGCGGTGCCGAGCACGGACATCAGGTCGCCGACCGGCTCGCCGGAGCCGACCTGCGGCAGCGGCGCGGACATGTGCTTCTCCAGCGGGTCGTCGAGAGAGGCCCGCTGGTTGAACAGGGCGTCCAGCAGCTCCCGCTCCACGACCGACCCGACGACCTCGGCGGCCATGACGTCCGGGTGCCCGGCGCCCGGCTTCACGATGGGCATCTGGGAGACGCCGTACTCACGCAGCACCTCGATGGCCTGGCCGACGGTCTCGTCCGGGTGCATGTGGACCAGGGAGGGGATGGCGCCGTGCACCTTGTCGCTGAGGACGTCGGCGACGCGGGCGCTGGTGCCCTCGTTCTCCAGGAAGCCGTAGTCCGCCATCCACTCGTCGTTGAAGATCTTGCTGAGGTAGCCGCGGCCGCTGTCGGGCAGCAGGACCACGACCACGTCGTCCGGGCCGAGCCGCTCGGCGACCCGCAGCGCGGCGACGACGGCCATCCCGCAGGAGCCGCCCACCAGCAGGCCCTCCTCCTTCGCGAGCCGCCGGGTCATCTGGAAGGAGTCCTTGTCGGACACCGGGACGATCTCGTCGGCGACGGTGCGGTCGTAGGCGGTCGGCCAGAAGTCCTCGCCGACGCCCTCGACCAGGTACGGCCGCCCGGACCCGCCGGAGTACACGGACCCCTCGGGGTCGGCGCCGACGACCTGCACCCGGCCGTCACTGGCGTCCTTCAGGTAGCGGCCGGTCCCGGAGATGGTGCCGCCGGTGCCGACGCCGGTGACGAAGTGGGTGATCCGCCCCTCCGTCTGCTCCCACAGCTCAGGGCCGGTGGAGTGGTAGTGGGACAGCGGGTTGTTCGGGTTGGAGTACTGGTCCGGCTTCCACGCGCCCGGCGTCTCGCGCACCAGCCGGTCGGAGACGTTGTAGTAGGAGTCCGGGTGCTCGGGGTCCACGGCGGTCGGGCAGACCACGACCTCGGCGCCGTACGCCCGCAGCACGTTGATCTTGTCGGTGCTCACCTTGTCGGGGCACACGAAGATGCACTTGTACCCCTTCTGCTGCGCCACGATGGCCAGCCCGACGCCCGTGTTGCCGCTGGTGGGCTCGACGATCGTGCCGCCCGGCTGCAGCTCTCCGCTCTTCTCGGCGGCCTCGATCATGCGCAGGGCGATGCGGTCCTTCACGGAGCCGCCCGGGTTGAAGTACTCCACCTTGGCCAGGACGGTCGCCCGGATGCCCTTGGTCACGCTGTTGAGCTTCACCAGCGGGGTGTTGCCGACGAGGCTGATCATCGAGTCGTGGAATTGCACCGTTGTCTCCGGTTGCTTGCAAAAACTGTGGTCGTAGTGGTCCCGCCAGGGTACGGGCACCGCCACGGGCGGGGACGGCGTCCCCGCCCGCCGGTTCACTCGCCGTCGAGATTGGGCGACGGTGCGTACGGGGCAAGGAGTGGGTGTACGGACACGAGGAGGTGGCGTCGAGGCATGACGAGCATGACGAGCATGTCGAGGGCGAGAGTGGCCCGGCGTATCGCGGCCGGCGCGGCCTACGGCGGCGGCGGCATCGGGCTGGCCGGGGCGGCGGTGGCCGGGCTGGTGCTGGCGGAGGTGCATCTGGCCCGCCGCCAGGTGAACAACGGGGCGCACCCGCACGTCCCGCACGCGGACGGCCGCTACGGCACCGCGTACGACGTCCCCGGGCCCGGCAAGGAGCCCCTGCGGCTGACGATGCTGGGCGACTCCACGGCCGCGGGCCAGGGCGTCAACCGCTCCGGGCAGACCCCGGGCGCCCTGTTGGCCTCCGGCCTGGCGGCGGTCGCGGAGCGGCCCGTGGAGCTGCGCAACGTGGCGCTTCCCGGCGCCCAGTCCGACGACCTCGACCGGCAGGTCGCGCTGGTGCTGCAGGACTCCGATCGGGTGCCCGACGTCTGCGTGATCATGATCGGCGCGAACGACGTGACGCACCGCATGCCGCCCACCCGCTCGGTGCGTCACCTGGCGTCGGCGGTGCGGCGGCTGCGCACGGCCGGCGCGGAGGTCGTCGTCGGCACCTGCCCGGACCTGGGCACGATCGAGCCGGTCCAGCAGCCGCTGCGCTGGCTGGCCCGCCGGGCCTCGCGCCAGTTGGCGGCGGCCCAGACGATCGGCGCCGTCGAGCAGGGCGGGCGCACGGTGTCCCTGGGCGACCTGCTGGGCCCCGAGTTCGAGGCGAACCCTCGCGAGCTGTTCGGCCCCGACCACTACCACCCGTCGGCGGAGGGCTATGCGACGGCGGCGATGGCCGTCCTGCCCACGGTCTGCGCGACACTCGGACTGTGGCCGGCCGAGGAGGAGCGGCCGGACGCCGCCCGCCGCGAGGGCTTCCTGCCGGTGGCCCGGGCGGCGGCGGAGGCGGCCTCGGAGCCCGGCACGGAGGTGACGGCGGCGATGCCGACCGGACCGCGCGGCCCCTGGGCCCTGTTGAAGCGCCGTCGGCGGCGCCGGGTCACGGAGCCGGAACGAGCACCCGCAACCCCGTCCCCCTGAACCGCGGCCACGCGCCCACCGCGCCCGCCGAACCCGGCCAAGCAAGCGCTTAGTAAATTGCGGCCAGGGTCACACCGCCATGCCCGTGACCCAGGCCATACGTGCGGGTAACTTCCCAAGCAGCCGTACCCGCACCTCGTCCTCCAGGAGCCGTGATGCCCGAAGCAGTCATCGTCTCGACCGCCCGCTCGCCCATCGGCCGCGCCTTCAAGGGCTCCCTGAAGGACCTGCGCCCGGACGACCTCACCGCCACGATCGTCCAGGCCGCCCTGGCCAAGATTCCCGAGCTGGACCCGAGGGACATCGACGACCTGATGCTCGGCTGCGGCCTGCCCGGCGGCGAGCAGGGCAACAACCTGGGCCGCATCGTGGCCGTGCAGATGGGGATGGACCACCTCCCCGGCTGCACGGTGACCCGTTACTGTTCCTCGTCCCTGCAGACCAGCCGCATGGCCCTGCACGCGATCAAGGCCGGCGAGGGCGACGTCTTCATCTCGGCGGGCGTCGAGATGGTCTCCCGGTTCGTCAAGGGCAACTCCGACAGCCTGCCGGACACGCACAACCCGTTCTTCGCCGAGGCGGAGGCCCGCACCGCGGCCGTCGCCGAGCAGGAGGGCACCACCTGGCACGACCCGCGCGAGGACGGCCTCGTCCCCGACGCCTACATCGCCATGGGCCAGACCGCCGAGAACCTCGCCCGCGTCAAGGGTGTGACCCGGCAGGACATGGACGAGTTCGGCGTCCGCTCGCAGAACCTCGCCGAGGAAGCCATCAAGAACGGTTTCTGGGAGCGCGAGATCACCCCGGTGACGCTTCCCGACGGCACGGTCGTCAGCAAGGACGACGGCCCGCGCGCCGGCGTCACCCTGGAGGGCGTCCAGGGCCTGAAGCCGGTCTTCCGCCCCGACGGCATGGTCACCGCCGCCAACTGCTGCCCGCTGAACGACGGCGCGGCCGCCCTGGTCGTCATGAGCGACACCAAGGCCCGCGAGCTCGGCCTGACCCCGCTCGCCCGCATCGTGTCGACGGGCGTGTCCGGCCTGTCCCCCGAGATCATGGGCCTCGGCCCGGTCGAGGCGAGCAACCAGGCGCTGCGCCGGGCCGGCCTCACCATCGACGACATCGACCTGGTCGAGATCAACGAGGCGTTCGCCGCCCAGGTGATCCCCTCCTACCGCGACCTCGGCATCGACCTCGACAAGCTGAACGTCAACGGCGGCGCCATCGCCGTCGGCCACCCCTTCGGCATGACGGGCGCCCGGATCACCGGCACGCTCATCAACTCCCTCCGGTTCCACGACAAGCAGTTCGGCCTGGAGACGATGTGCGTGGGCGGCGGCCAGGGCATGGCGATGGTCGTCGAGCGCCTGAGCTGACCATCCGCGCGTGACGCGAGGGCCTGACGGGGCCTCTGCGTAACCGGTCGAGCACCGGACGTCACGTTTCGGCCCGGAGTCCGGAAAGCACCTGGACTCCGGGCCGTTTTGTGATCCAATCTCCCCCAGGATGTGACCTATCTCCCTCCCCGGAGGGATTTACCCAGCTCAGCGCCTTTCGGATGCAAACCCCAGGCCGAAAGTCCTGTCCGTTTCGTGACGTTACGCACTGACAGCTGGATAGTCCGCCCTTCAAGCTGATGTAGGAAGTCGGGGGTCGACTTTGAACCGGGAGTACGTCAGTGAGCGCCATGCCGATCGCGTTGCTGGTCACCACGGCCGCCACGGGCGCCGTGGGCGTCGCCGTCCTGCGCACCCTCTTGCAGTTGCGCCGACAAGTGGCCGCCCTGCACGCCGAGCTCGCCAGGAACGCCGAGAGCGCCGAGAGCGCGGCCGCGCACCTGCGCGGCTTCGTCCCGGCGGCCCGCACCACCGCCGACGCGGCCGAGATACGCGCCGCGGTCGCCGAGGCGCTGGCCGAGGAGCGGGAGCGGGAGCTGGCCGAGGCGCGCGCCTTCTGGGCCGCCCAGGAGGCCCGTGACGCCTCCGACGCGCCGTCCCTGCTGGGACTGCCGGACAGCGAGCTTTTCCTGCCCCGGCAGGCCGACTTCATGGGCCTGGAGCCGGTGGCCGAGCAGACCGCGGACGCCGACGACTTCGGCGGCGAGTCCGCGGAACTGGCCGCGGCCCGCCGACGGCACCCGTCCCACCCCGACTTCGTGCCGGTACAGTCACCGATCGTGAACGACCATGAGCGCACGGTGGCCACCCTGGAGGAACTGGCGTCCTCCCAGGTCGAGCTGACCGACGTGCGCCCGGGCCCGCTGGGCACCCTCGACGTCTACGTCTTCGCCGACGGCACCACGCTGTGCATGACCCCGGGCCACCGTGAGACGGCGGAACGCCTCGCCGCGGCCCTCACCGCGGGCGAGACCCCGTTCCTGCTGGGCGGTTCGGGCGTCTCCGGCGCGTACACCCTGACGTTCCAGTGCGGCGCGGACAACGTCTACATCCTGGCGGACCGGGTCATAGCGAGCCTGTGAGGCTCACACGCCGGCCCGCTTCTGCGCCTGCGCCACCAGTTCCACCGCTTCCTCGACCTGGCCCTCGTCCGTGAGCACGAGGGCCAGGTCGTGCGCGGCGACGGTGATCTGGTCGGCGGCGGCGAACATCCCGGCGTCGGGCATCTCCCGCGGCTGCGTGCCGGGCTCCTCGAGGAGCTGGGTCCGCCGGGCCAACTCCCTGGCCAGCGCCAGCGCCTCGGCGGCCGCGCCTCGTTGCAGCCGGCTCTGCGGGGCGGCGCGCAGACGGTCGGCGAAGTGATCCACCGCACGGGTCAGGGACGTCGTATCAGCCACGCCGCGAGACTACGCGTCGCACCGGGACTGTTGCCAACGAGCGGACACTCAGGCACGGTGACCTGAAGGACCGGCTTACATCCCCTTTGCAACCGGAGGCGCCGATGTCCCATGTCCTCTCCGAGGAGACCCACCGCAACATACTGGCCCGCATCCCCCATTGCACCGGTCGTGAAGTCTCCGACTGGCTGCGCACCGTCGACGAAGGCCCCGCTCTCCGCTTCGAGGAGAAGGTCAGCTGGCTGCGCGCCGAGCACGACCTCGCGTACGGCCACGCCAAGGCGATCATCCACGAGCACGAGCTGAGGAGGGCCGCGCGCAAACTGCTCTAGCGCGCACGTGACACCCGTACCCGCGCCGGCCACGGCGAAGGGCCCCGGGATCGTAATCCCGGGGCCCTTCGTCAGTCCGTGCTCCGGCGGCGCGCCGCCGGTCGGGCCGTCGCTCAGTCGCTGTTCAGGATCGACAGGAGCCGCAGGAACTCCATGTAGATCCACACCAGCGTCATCGTGAGGCCGAAGGCTGCGAGCCAGGCCTCCTCGCGCGGGGCGCCGTAGGCCACGCCGTCCTCGACCTGCTTGAAGTCCAGGGCGAGGAAGCACGCGCCGAGGATGACGCCGATGACGCCGAAGACGATGCCGAGGGCGCCGCTGCGGAAGCCGAGGCCGTCACCGCCGCCGAAGACGGCGAACAGCAGGTTCACGGCCATCAGCAGCACGAAGCCGAGCGCTGCGGCCATCACGAAGCCGTAGAAGCGGCGGTTGACGCGGATCCAGCCGGCCTTGTACGCCACGAGCACGCCGGCGAAGACCGCCATGGTGCCGAGCACGGCCTGGGCGACCACGCCGTCCGCGATGTACGTGGACACCGCGCTGGAGATCACGCCGAGGAAGACGCCCTCCAGGGCGGCGTACGACAGGATCAGCGCGGGGACCGGGCGTCGCTTGAAGGACTGGACCAGCGCCAGCACCATGGCGACCAGACCGGCGCCGACGGCGATGCCGTACGACTTGTTGAGGTTGGCCTCGTCGACCGGCAGCAGCAGCCACGACAGGATCGCCGTGACGACCACGGCGCCGAGCGTGGTCGCGGTGCGCGCGACGACGTCGTCCATGGTCATCCGGCCGGTGGCGGCCGGGGCCTGCGGCGGGGCGCCGTACTGCAGGTCCTGCTGGGCGTAGGGGTTCTGCGCGTACGGGTTGCCGGCCTGCTGGGCGTAGGGGTTGCCCGGCTGGGTGCCGACTGCGGGTCCCCCGGCCTGCGGCGCGGCGTTGAAGCCCGCGTAGCCGTTGTCGCGGCTGAACCCACGTCGCGAGAAGACCGGGTTTCTGCTCCTCATTGCACTCCTCCATGGCCGCACTGCGCGGCCTTGGCTCAAGGGTAATAGGTAGGCAAAGGATTGACCCTAGTGCTTGGGGAGGATCTTTCCCTCTTCCTGTCGCGCAACACGCTACGCCCGGTAGCGATTCCCGACACGGACCGCCCCGGATCATGACCAAGCCGCGACAAGCCCGGTATCCCACGGAGACCGGACGAACCCCACTGTTCGATCAATCGAACGGGAACCCGGTGTAGCCCTCGGCCAGATCGGTCTCGGCGGCCCGCGAGGAGGCGATCCGCTCCAGCCGCGCGAGCTGGATCCGCTCGTCGAAGGGGGTGGCGTCGGGCTCCGTGTGCAACAGGGTCGTCATGTCGTACGAGAACCGCTCGGCCTGCCACACGCGCCGCAGACAGGTCTCGGAGTAGGCGTCCAGCAGGGCGGACGAGCCCGTCTCCCGCTGGTGCGTCAGGGCCCGCGCGAAGGTGACGACGTCCCCGACGGCGAGGTTGAGCCCCTTCGCTCCCGTAGGGGGCACGATGTGGGCCGCGTCCCCGGCGAGGAAGAGCCGGCCGTGCCGCATGGGCTCGTGGACGTAGGAGCGCATGGGGGTGACCGACTTCTGGGTGATCGGCCCGCGCTCCAGCGTCCAGTCGTCGTCGGTCTCCAGGCGGCGGGCGAGCTCGTCCCAGATCTCCTCGTCCTTCCACGCGCGCGCGTTGGTGCCCTCGGCCACCTGGAGGTAGAGCCGGGAGACGGACGGCGAGCGCATGGAGAGCAGAGCGAAGCCGCGCTCGTGGCGGGCGTAGACGAGTTCGTCGTGCGAGGGCGGCACGTCGGCGAGGATCCCGAGCCAGCCGAACGGGTAGGTCCGTTCGCGGACTCGGGTCGACGCGGCCGGGATCGCCGAGCGCGCGACGCCCCAGAAGCCGTCGCAGCCCACGACGTAGTCGCACTCCAGGACGTCCTCGACGCCTCCGCGCCGGAAGCGCACCCGCGGGCGGTCGGTCCCGGCGTCCTCCACGGCCAGCGCCTCCGCCTCGAAGAGCAGCGGGCCGCCCTGCGCGAGCTGGAGGGCGACGAGGTCCTTGCACACCTCGGTCTGGGCGTAGACCATCACCGACCGGCCGCCGGTGAGGGCGGGGAAGTCCACGCGGTGGCGCCGCCCGGCGAAGCGCAGCTCGATGCCGTCGTGGCGCAGCCCCAGCCGGTCCATGCGCTCGGCGGCGCCGACCGCGCGCAGGACGTCCACCGTGCCCTGCTCCAGGATCCCGGCGCGCTGGCGCTGCTCGACGTAGTCCCGGTCGCGGCTCTCCAGCACGACGGAGTCGATGCCGGCGGTGTGGAGCAGCCGGGCGAGGAGGAGGCCGGCCGGGCCGGCGCCGACGATGCCGACGGTCGTGCGCATCGGGCGTCCCTTCAGGCGATGTTCGCACAGTGAAGTTTTCTTCACTGACGCTCGCCGCGAGTGTGCGCCCGCTTGCGGGCGGTGTCAACGGTCGGGACGCGGGGCCGGGAACCGGGATGCGAGTCTGGGGGCCGGGTCTGGGGGCCGGGTCTGGGGGCCGGGTCTGGGGGCGGGTCAGAGGAGCGACGAGCGGGGAACGGCGGTCTGCGCACGGTCACCGGCCCAGCCCCTCGGCCACCCAGCGGCCCAACCACCCACCGGCCCAACCACCCGCCGGCTCAGCGGCTCACCGGCTCAGCCACCCACACGGCTCAGCGGCTCAGCGGCTCAGCGGCTCAGCGGTCAAAGTCTCGATGGAGGGTGCAGCGATCGCCGAGACGTCGGAAGTGCCCAGAGCCGGACTTGAACCGGCACGCCCACGAAGGGGCAGCGAGGTTTAAGCTCGCCGTGTCTGCATTCCACCATCTGGGCAGGCCGAGGGCTCCGCTTGAGCTACCGACCCTATCGGGATCCGCCCCCCGGACAGCGGCCGATCCGACCCGATGTTGTCTTATTTTATTGAGGTCTGAGGGAGCATCAGCACCCAGAACTCGCCATCCGCACTTGCCAGTAGCGTCCCCTGCGGCACCCGCACGTGTATGCGGAATGACGGAATTTCACCGTTCGAACGAGGTTGCTCCACCGGTTCTTGACGGATCGCCGGCACACGGACGGGCACGGAGCGCGGAGAAGGCGGGGGTCATCCCCAGGTATGACCCGGCGGCCCGGGGTCCGTCCGGAGTCTGCCCCCAGAACCGGAACAGCGGCTGACTACACGGCGGCGGACGGCCGGGACGATGGTTCACGTCCCCCCAGGAACACACCGTCGTCCCGACAGGAGCACCTCTTCCGTGACCACCAGCCCCCTCGCCGACCGGACCACCACAGCAGCCGCCCGTGCCACGGACCTGTCGAAGATCTACGGACAGGGCGAGACCCAGGTGGTCGCCCTGGACCGGGTCTCGGTCGAGTTCCGGCAGGCCGAGTTCACCGCGATCATGGGCCCCTCCGGCTCCGGCAAGTCGACGCTGATGCACTGCGTGGCGGGCCTGGACACCTTCTCCTCCGGGTCCGTGCGCATCGGCGACACCGAGCTCGGCACCCTGAAGGACAAACAGCTCACCAAGTTGCGCCGGGACAAGATCGGGTTCATCTTCCAGGCGTTCAACCTGCTGCCGACGCTGACGGCGCTGGAGAACATCACCCTCCCGATGGACATCGCGGGCCGCAAGCCGGACAAGGAGTGGCTGGACAGGGTCATCCGGATGGTGGGGCTCGCCGACCGGCTGAGCCACCGGCCCTCGCAGCTCTCCGGCGGACAGCAGCAGCGCGTCGCCGTCGCCCGCGCCCTGGCCTCGCGGCCGGACATCGTCTTCGGCGACGAGCCGACCGGCAACCTCGACTCGCGCGCCGGCGCCGAGGTGCTGGGCTTCCTGCGCAACTCCGTGCGGGAGCTGGGCCAGACGGTCGTGATGGTGACCCATGACCCGGTGGCCGCCGCCTACGCGGACCGGGTGATCTTCCTCGCGGACGGGCGGATCGTCGACGAGGTGTACGGGCCGACGGCCGAGTCGGTGCTGGACCGCATGAAGCGGTTCGACGCCAAGGGCCGCACCAGCTGATCCCGTACCGGGACCGACCGCTCGCCCGCGAGCAGGACTGAGAAGACGACACCCCATGTTCCGTACCGCCTTGCGCAACGTACTCGCGCACAAGGCCCGGCTCCTGATGACCGTGCTCGCCGTGATGCTCGGCGTGGCCTTCGTGTCGGGGACCCTGGTCTTCACCAACACCCTCTCCGACGCCCTGCAGAAGAGCTCCGCCAAGGGCTTCGACCAGGTCGACGTCGCCGTCACCGCCGAGTCCCAGCCGGACGTCGGCGACCGCATCGTCAAGACGCCCGAACTGAACCAGGCCCTGCTGGAGCGCAGCGCGAAGGCGCCGGGCGCCGCGTCCGCCGTCGGCGTCGTCAACGGCTTCACCGCCATGGCCGACAAGGACGGCAAGCTCATCGGCGGCGGCTTCCAGTCGCAGGGCGGCAACTACTGGGGGTCGAAGGACCCCCGGTACCCGATCGTCTCCGGGCGCGCCCCGAGCGGGGTGAACGAGGTCCTCGTCGACGCGAAGACCGCCGAGCGGGCCGGGTACGAGGTCGGCGACACCGTGCGGATCTCCGTCGACGGCCCCGTCCTCACCCCGAAGATCACCGGCGTCTTCACCACGGACGACGGCAACGTCGCCGCCGGCGGCAGCCTCGCCCTGTTCGACACGGCGAGCGCGCAGAAGCTCTTCGGCAAGCCCGGCGTCTACGACGAGATCGACGTCAAGGCGGCCGCCGGGACCTCGCAGAGCGCGCTGAAGTCCGCCCTGGACGCCGCCCTGCCGAAGGGCCAGGTGGAGACCACCACGGGCCGGCAGCTCGCCGACGACCAGGCGCAGACGATCTCCGCCTCGATGAGCGGGCTGAAGCAGGGCCTGCTGGTGTTCGCCGGCATCGCGCTGTTCGTGGGCACCTTCATCATCGCCAACACCTTCACCATGCTGGTCGCCCAGCGCACCAGGGAACTCGCGCTGCTGCGGGCCGTGGGCGCCTCGCGCCGGCAGGTGACCCGCTCGGTGCTGATCGAAGCGCTGGTGGTCGGCACGGTCGCCGGCGTGACCGGCCTGGTCGCCGGCGTCGGCATCGGGGCCGGGCTGCGCTCGCTGCTGGGCACGCTGGGGGCGACCGTCCCCGACGGGCCGCTCGTCGTCTCGCCCGGCACGGTCGCCACGGCCCTCCTCGTCGGCGTCGTCATCACCATGCTGGCGGCCTGGCTGCCCGGCCGTCGGGCCGCGAAGATCCCGCCGGTCGCCGCGATGAGCAGCGTGCACGCCACGGCGTCCACCAAGTCGCTGGTGCTGCGCAACACGCTGGGCGCGCTGTTCTCGGCGGCGGGCGTCGCGGTGGTCCTGACCGCGACGACGATGGACGGCTCCGACGGCCAGGCCCCGATGGGCATCGGCGCGGTCCTGCTGATCCTCGGCGTGTTCATCCTGACCCCCCTGCTGTCCCGCCCGCTGATCGCGGCCACCGCGCCCGTGCTGCGCGTCTTCGGGGTCTCCGGCAAGCTGGCCCGCCAGAACTCGGTGCGCAACCCGCGCCGCACGGCCGCCACCGCGTCCGCGCTGATGATCGGGCTGACCCTGATCACCGGCATGACCGTGATGGCGGGCAGCCTGCAGAGGTCGATCGACAAGATGGCGTCCTCCGCGATCAAGGCGGACTACGTGGTGTCGATGGCCAACGGCAACGAGCTCTCCCCGGACGTCGACGACAAGCTCCGGTCCGTCGCCGGGGTGACCGCCACCAGCCCGATGCGCAACGCGCCCGCCCGCGTCGACGGGACGACCGAGTACCTCACCGGCGTCACCGGCTCCGCCTTCGGCGAGCTCACCGACCTCACGGTCGAGGACGGCGCCTTCGCGGTGGGCGGCTCCCGGGTCGTCGTCGACGACGACACCGCCACATCGCATCACTGGAGGGCCGGCTCCGCCTTCACGGTGCACTACGAGGACGGCGCGAAGCAGCGGCTGACGGTCGCCGGCGTCTACCAGGGCAACGAGCTGATCCAGGGCGTCATCGTCGACAACGCGGCCCTCACCCCGCATGTGGCGGACCCGGCCGACATGCAGGTCATGGTCAAGACGTCGGGCGGGGCCTCGGACGCCACGGCGGACCGGCTGGAGAAGGCGCTCGGCTCCAACCCGGCCGTCAAGGTCCAGAGCAAGGAGGACCTCTCCCGGGAGATCGCCAAGACGTTCACGCTGGTGCTGAACATGCTCTACGGGCTGCTCGCGATGGCCGTGATCGTCGCCGTCCTCGGCGTCATCAACACCCTGGCGATGTCCGTCTTCGAGCGCTCCCAGGAGATCGGCATGCTGCGCGCCATCGGTCTGGACCGGCGTTCGGTGAAGCGGATGGTCCGGCTGGAGTCCCTGGTGATCTCGCTGTTCGGCGGGGTGCTCGGCATCGGGCTGGGCGTGTTCTTCGGCTGGGCGGCCGGCGAGCTGCTCGGCACGAAGATGCCCACCTACGAACTCGTGCTGCCCTGGGGCCGGATGGTCCTCTTCCTGGCGCTGGCCGCCGGGGTGGGCATCCTGGCGGCGCTGTGGCCGGCCCGCCGGGCGTCGCGGCTGAACATGCTGGCGGCGATCAAGTCGGAGTAGCCGCAGGCCGGTCGGCACGAGCGCGGGGCCCCACGC